>JAYZHG010000089.1:0-17364 GCA_036166735.1 Bacteroidota bacterium
TTTGAATGGAATACAAGTATTGATATTGCTATTAATAAACTTAAAGGAAAAATTAAAAATTAAATTTCAAGCTATTTTTGGCAAATATTTTAATTAATATACTTTTGCAGCCATAGATTACTCTAGAGGAGTGGCAGAGTGGTCGAATGCGGCGGTCTTGAAAACCGTTGTACCGCAAGGTACCGGGGGTTCGAATCCCTCCTCCTCTGCATATTTTATTAAAAGTGAAATCACAATTTTTTCAAGATGTTTACGAAGTAGTCAAATTAATTCCCAAAGGAAGAGTTACATCTTATGGAGCAATAGCTAGATATTTAGGAACTACTAAAAGTGCACGTGTAGTTGGATGGGCAATGAATAATTCTCACATACTAAATAATGTTCCAGCACATAGAGTTGTAAACCGTGACGGACTATTAACTGGGAAAAATCATTTTCCATATCCCAATGCAATGAAAAATCTTTTAGAATCAGAAGGAATTAAAATTCAGAAAGATAAAATAATCAATTTTAATGCCTATTATTGGGATCCTATTAAAGAGTTAGAATTATAAAATAATATTTAAACATCTAATGAAAAAAATTCTATTCATAATAATAATTCTGAATTTCTCTTTTAGTCTAAAAGGACAAAATAAATTGCCAAAATTTTATATTAAATGTGAAAGATGTGATAATAACTTTCTAAAAAATGAAATTAGTTATGTTGACCATGTTAGAGATCAGGGTCTTGCAGACATTCAACTTTTTATTTATAGAAACAGGAATGCAAATAATGGTAACAGATACACATTAGATTACATTGGTGCTAATCAATTCTCAGACAATAAAATATCATTAACTCTTGATACAAATCCTAAAATGACAAGAGATGAAATAAGAAACTCACTAAAAAGAAAGATTGAACTCGGCTTGATACATTATTTAATGAAAACTGATATTGCAGATAATATTTTGATTTCTATTGACAGTCAAATTAGTAACGTTAACTCTAATGAATCAAGTTCAGATAAATGGAAAAATTGGGTGTTTCAAACTGCTGGTGAAGCTAACTTTGAAAATGAAACAAGTAGGAAACAATCAAATTTTGAAATTCAATTTGATGCAGATAAAGTAACTGATAAAATTAAACTTCAAATAGATCTTGATTTTGAGCAATCTAATAACAGATATGAAAATGATGATAATACTTTTATTAGTAAGAGAAATAGAAAAAATTTAACAATTAAAAGTGTTTGGAGTATAAATGACAAATGGTCAACAGGTGTTATTGCAGGACTTGGAGGAGATACTTATCAAAACATAAATTTTAGGCATTGGGTTCAACCTGCAATTGAATATAGTTTTTTTCCTTATAATGAATTTGTAAGAAGAGAGATGGTAATTAACTATGGAATTGGATACGGATATAGAAACTATATAGAAGAAACAATTTATAATAAATTTGAAGAATACGTATATGTTCATCAAATTGGTTTTGAAACAAGATTTAGACAACCATGGGGTGAAATTTATGCACGTCTATCAGGAAAATCTTTTTTACAAGAACCTTCAAAGAATAGTATGAGATTAAACAGTTGGTTTTCCATAAGAGTTTTTGAAGGATTATCATTTAGAATTGGTGGAGAAATTGAATTAATTAGAGATCAAATTAGCTTACCAAAAGGAAATGCTTCAATCGAGGATCTACTTTTACAACAAAAAGAAATTGCTACAGATTTCTACTCAGAATTTAGAGTTGGTTTAAGTTATACTTTTGGATCAGCATTTAATAATTATCTCAATAGTAGATTATAATTAGCTTCTTTCTCTAATTAAAAACAAACCAATAAAAGTAAGAAGTCCATTAAGTAACAGCAATTCAAAACCAAACTTATAACCAAATAACAATTCTTCAGAATATATGTTTATTAAATAAGTTAGAGCGGGTGATATAATACAAACCCAAAATGAAAATTTATCCTTTATTTTATATTTTGTAAAAATTCCAAATGAAAATAAACCAAGCAATGGCCCATAAGTATATCCAGCTGCTTTAAAAATTGAATTTATGACACTTTCATCATTAATTGAATTAAATATCATAATAACAACAAAAAGGATTATAGAAAAACCCAAATGAACAGCGAGTCTAACTTTTTTTCTATTAGTATTTTTTATTTTATCAAAATTTAAAAAATCTATACAAAATGCAGTCGTTAAAGATGTGAGAGCGGAATCAGCACTTGAATATGCAGCAGCAATAATACCAAGTATAAAAACTACAGAAGTAAAATCACCTAAATGATTAAGGGCAAGTAAAGGATATAAATCATCGGTTCTCTCTGGAACAGTAAAACCAATAAAATCAGAATATAAATAAAGTAGTGCCCCTAGACATAAAAATAAAAGATTAGCAAAAACCAAAATAACACAAAACCAAAACATATTTTTTTGTGCTTCTGATAAATTTCTACACGTAAGGTTTTTCTGCATCATATCCTGATCAAGACCAGTCATAACAATTGCAATAAAAGCTCCAGAAATAAACTGTTTAAAAAAATCATTACTTTCTTTCCAATTAAAATGGAAAATTTGAGAAAATTCACTTGATCTTATTAAACTATAAGACTCTGCTAGACTAATATTCATTTTATTTAAAATAATAACTATTGTAATGATAACAGCTGAAAGCATAAATAAGGTTTGCAAAGCATCAGTCCATACAATTGTTTTTATCCCACCTTTAAAGGTGTATATCCATATCAATAAAATAGTTACTAATACAGAAAAAGAAAATGGAAATCCTAAATCATTAAATATTGCAATTTGAAGAACTCCAGCAACTAAAAATAATCTAAAAGAAGCACCAATAGTTCTAGATAATAAAAAGAAGAAAGAACCTGTTCTATAACTATAGAAACCAAATCTCTGATCTAAATAAGAATAAATGGAAACTAAATTATATCTATAATATAATGGTAATAAAACCCGAGCAATAACAAAATATCCCAATAGATATCCTAGAACTACTTGAAAATATGAAAAATTACTATTTCCTACTTCCCCAGGCACAGAAATAAACGTAACTCCAGAAAGAGAAGTGCCTATCATACCAAATGCAACTAAAAACCAAGGCGACGATCTATTTGCATTAAAAAAATCATAAAAATTTGAATTTTTTGTCGTTAATCTTGAAATAAAAAGAAGAACAATAAAATAAATTATAAAAATCAGAAGTATTATGTTGGCATTCATATTTATTTTTGAAAAAAATCTAGTATGTTAGAAAAATATTTAGATTCTAAAGTTAAAGTCAGATATACTTTTTAAAAAATAAACTGGAACTAATTTAAATGAAATTACCTACAAAAATTATAGAAAATGCAGTTAATGAAATATCTAAACTACCTGGTATTGGGAAGAAAACTGCGTTAAGATTATCATTATTTCTTCTAAAAAAAGAAACGCAGTTTACAAAAAATATTTCAAATGCGCTAGTTGAATTAAAAGAGAAAACCGTTTACTGTGATGAGTGCCATATGATATGCGAAGAAGGAAAGTGTATTTGTCAAACTCCAAATTCATTTATAAATAGAGAGATTTTATGCTTAGTTGAAGATACACCAGATGCACTAGCAATTCAAAATACAAATCATTACAATGGATTATTTCATGTTATAGGAGGGCTTATTTCACCAATTGATGGAATTGGACCAGAAAACTTAAATATTGATTCTCTTGTTAAACGGATTGAAAAAAATAAGATTAAAGAAATAATTTTTGCTCTAAGTCCTACCCTAGATGGTGATACAACATCATTTTATATTTCAAAAAGATTATCAAAATTTAACCTAAAAATAACAACAATATCTAGAGGAATTCCTATAGGAGGAGAAATTGAATATGCTGATGAAATTACTCTTGGAAAAAGCATTTCGTCGAGAATTAATTATAAACTAGAAAAATGAACACAGAGTCTAACAGATTAAAAAATGTTGAAGAGTCTTCTACCCTCGCTATGGCTGCTCTAGCAAGAAAATATAAATCCAAAGGTATTGATGTTATTAGTCTCAGCCTTGGAGAACCAGACTTTAAAACACCACAACATATTTGTGATGGAGCAAAAGAAGCAATTGATTCAGGAAAATATTTTTCTTATCCTCCTGTATCTGGTTATAATGACTTAAAAGAAGCTATTTCTTTAAAATTTAAAAATGAAAACAACCTAAATTATCCTGCAAAAAATATTATTGTATCAAATGGAGTGAAACATTCAATTACAAACATTATGTTTTCTTTACTAAATAAGGGTGACGAAGTTATTGTATTTGCTCCATTCTGGGTTAGTTATGCTGCAATTATAAAATTGGCTGATGGTTTACCTGTATTTATTGATTCCACAATTGAAAATGACTTCAAACCCACAACTAAACAGTTAAAAAATGCGATTACAAATAAAACTAAAGCGATAATTTTCAGTTCCCCATGTAATCCAACAGGAACAGTTTTTACAAGAGAAGATCTTGAATCTTATAGAGAAATACTCATTAATTATCCAGATATTTTTATTATCTCTGATGAAATATATGAACATATTAATTTCACAAAAGAACACTGTAGCATAGGATCACTCGATGGAATGCAAGAAAAAACTATAACAATGAATGGTTTTTCTAAAGCCTTTGCTATGACAGGCTGGAGAGTTGGATACATAGGAGCTCCTGATAACATAATAAAAGCAATCAATAAAATGCAAGGGCAAACAACATCCGCAAATTGTTCCATAGCTCAAAGAGCAGGCCTAAAAGCTCTTGAGATTGGAAACAAATGTGCAATAGAAATGAGAGAACAATATCTAAATAGAAGAAATATTGTTTATAATATACTTAAAGATATTAATGGTTTAAAAACCAATTTACCCAAAGGAGCATTTTATTTTTTCCCTGATATAAGTCATTTTTTAGGACTAAAAACTGAAAAAGGAGATGAAATTAAAAGTGCAAATGATCTCTCTTTATATCTTCTTGAATACGGTAAAATTTCACTAGTACCAGGTGAAGATTTTGGTGCACCAAACTGCATAAGATTATCCTATGCCGCTAGTGAAAAAGATCTAATTGAAGCTATCAAAAGGCTTTCTTCCTCTTTAAATAAGCTTACTTAGAATTAAATAAAATGTTATAATTACCAATTTAGAGTTATATATCTTTGGTTATATTTAATTATTATGACAAACATTATATTATTCGGTCCTCCTGGAGCAGGAAAAGGAACTCAAAGTGATAAATTAATTCAAAAATACAATTTGATTCATTTATCTACTGGAGATCTTTTTCGAATCCATTTAAATAATAAAACTAAGCTTGGACTAGAAGCAAAAAAATTTATGGATAATGGAAATCTAGTACCTGATTCTGTTGTAATAAATATGGTAGAAAAAAAAATTCTAGAAAATTTAAATTCTAATGGGTTTATTTTTGATGGTTTCCCCAGAACTGTTAATCAAGCTATAGCATTAGATCAAATGCTAAAAAAAAACAATCTAATGATTAATTTAATGATTTCACTAAATGTAAATGATAAGGAATTAAAAAAAAGAATTAAAAAAAGAGCTTTAGTTTCTGATAGAATAGATGATCAAAGTGAAGAAAAAATAAATAATAGAATTCAAGTATATAAAAAAGAAACTTTACCAGTCTCTAATCATTATAGAAATCTAAATAAATACAATGAAATAAATGGTATTGGTTCAATAGATGACATATTTTATAATATATGTTCAAAAATTGATAAGTAAATGAGCAATCCTAATTTTATTGATTATGTAAAAATATTTTGTAAATCTGGAAATGGTGGAAAAGGATCTGCTCATTTCAGAAGAGAAAAATTTGCTCCCAAAGGAGGTCCTGATGGAGGAGATGGAGGAAGAGGTGGAAATATAATACTCAAAGGAAATAAACAATTATGGACCCTTCTACATCTAAAATTCACAAAGCATGTGGTTGCAGAAAATGGAGGAGATGGTTCTGGGTCAAAAAAGTATGGATCTAATGGAAAAGATACCATAATTGAAGTTCCTCTTGGTACAATAGCTAAATCTTCTGAAAGAAGTAAAAAAAAATTAGAAATATTAAATCATAATGAAGAAAAAATACTACTTAAAGGCGGCATTGGAGGTCTAGGAAATGATCATTTTAAAAGTCCTACAAATCAAGCACCACAGTACAGCCAAACTGGTAAAGTAGGAATTGAAGAATGGATAACTCTTGAACTTAAAGTATTAGCTGACGTTGGATTAGTTGGATTTCCAAATGCTGGAAAATCAACACTATTATCTTCAATATCTAAAGCTAAACCTAAAATTGGAGATTATCCATTTACTACATTAACACCAAATCTAGGAGTAGTCCCATATAAAGATTATAAATCATTTATTGTAGCAGACATACCTGGTATTATTGAAGGAGCATCCAAAGGCAAAGGTCTTGGTATAAGATTTTTAAGACATATTGAAAGAAATTCAATTTTATTATTTTTAATACCATTTGATTCGAATATTAAAAATGAATATCAATTATTATCTAATGAATTAAAAAAATACAATAAAAAGCTATTAGAAAAAAAAATTATTGTTGCTATCTCAAAATGTGATCTAGCATCCAAAGAAAAAATTGATAAAATTGATTTCAAATCAAAATATCCGGTAATTAAAATATCAAGTATAACCAACTTAGGATTAATTGAACTAAAAGATTGTATTTGGAAAGAAATTAATTCAAAATAGTCAAAATGTCATTTATATAATTTTGGCAAAGAAATTGCAATGTAATAAGTCATGAATAAAAAAAGTACTCCAAAAAATACAAAAGCAAAAAAAGCAGATAAAATATCTGATGTAAAAAATGAACTTAAAGAATCAAAGGAGAAATATCTTAGAATATATTCTGAATTTGAAAATTATAGAAGAAGAACTTCTAAAGAAAAATTAGAAATGATTGAAGTTTCTAATCAAGAATTAATCAGGGATATTTTACCTGTAATTGATGATTTTGAAAGAGCTTTACAAGCAATTAAATCTGAACAAAAAGATGATTTTGAAGGATTTAATCTTATAAGTCAAAAACTTAATAATATTTTAGAAAAATACAATCTTATAAAAATGGAAGTAAATAAAGAAGATGTTTTTGATTTAGAATTACATGAAGCAATAACTAATACTCCTGCTGGTAAAAAACTTAAAGGTAAAATTGTTGATATAATTGAAGAAGGCTATCTAATTGGAGAAAAAATTATTCGACACGCTAAAGTTGTAATTGGTTCATAATGTCAAAAAGAGATTTCTACGATATTTTAAGTGTTTCAAAATCATCGTCAAAAGATGAAATAAAAAAAGCTTATAGAAAAGTTGCTATTAAATATCATCCCGATAAGAATCCAGATAATAAAATCGCAGAAGAAAAATTCAAAGAAGCTGCTGAAGCTTATGAAGTTCTTAGTAATCCTGAAAAAAAAGAAAAATATGATAGATTTGGTCATGATGGCTTAAGAGGTGGCCCTGGTGGATTTGGAGGTGGAATGAACGTTGAAGATATTTTCAGTCAATTTGGTGATATTTTTGGTGGTGGTGGTGGTGGAAGTCCTTTTGATAGTTTTTTTAGTGGTAGTAGAAGTTCATCAAGAAATAGAGGATCCAATCTTAGAATAAAGCTTAAACTATCTATTAAAGAAATTGCTGAAGGAGTTGAAAAAAAAATAAAAGTAAAAAGATTAGTAACAGCTTCAGGTGTTACTTTTAAATCATGCTCAGTATGTAATGGAACAGGTAAAATAAGTAAAGTTGTAAATACAATGCTAGGTCAAATGGTTTCATCAACATCCTGTTATCATTGTAATGGTAATGGTAAAATAATAGATAATAAACCCCCTGGAGTTGATAGCACAGGATTACAGTACAAAGAAGAAATAATAAAAATTAATATTCCTTCAGGTGTTACTGAAGGCATGCAACTTTCAATGTCTGGAAAAGGAAATGAATCACCAGCTGGAGGAGCGTCTGGAGATCTCTTAATACTAATTCAAGAAGTAGAAGATAGTATCTTTAAAAGAGATGGTAATAATATAATTTATGATTTATATTTAAATTTTATTGATGCAGTTCTAGGTGTAGATATGGAAGTTCCTACTTTAACTGGAAAAGTTAGAATTAAGATTTCCGCTGGAACTCAAAGTGGAAAAATACTTAGATTAAGAGGGAAAGGAATAAAAGATATAAACAATTCAATAGCAGGAGATCAATTAATTCATATCAATGTATGGACTCCAAAAAAAATATCTAAAGAAGAAGAAGAAATATTATCTGAATTAAAACAATCCAATAACTTTCAGCCTAAACCTGGAAAAACGGACAAAGGATTTTTTGATAAAATAAAAGATTTTATGAGCTAATCAAAACTGATTAGAATTTTCTTTGAATATGAAAAATAATTAAATTTTAAAAATTACTTAGATTTATATCTAAATTATTCTATTGATAACACTCAAAGAAAACCACGAAAAAATTAAATGGGTAGTATCCATCACTATAATACTGTTTATAGGATCATTAATTTTTTTTTCTATTAAAATAATTTCAGAAATTAAAGAAAGAGAAATTGCTGCCATAAAAAGATATGCAAATTTTTTACAGTATATATCATCAAATAAAGAATCTCCAGATTATTATATAGACGAAATTATAATTGACAACAATAATATACCTGTTATCGTTACAGATGAAAACTATAACATAATTGATCATAAAAATGTTATTTATTCTGATAATGAATCAAAAAAATCTCTAATATTAAAAAACACATTATCATCTATGAAAAACGGATACGAACCAATTGAAGTTCTTATCTATGATAGTAATAATGTTATAATCAATAAACAATTCGTTTTTTATAAAAATTCTGAAATTCTAGATCTAATTATTTTAACACCTTATTATTTATCTCTTTTCATTTTAATAATATTAATTTCCATTTATTTAATATTTTATTATTCTAATGCATCAGAAAAAGATAGACTTTGGACTGGATTAGCAAAAGAAACTGCTCATCAATTAGGAACTCCATTATCATCATTAATTGCCTGGAAAGAATACATAAAATCAAAAAATATTTTAAAAGACAAAAATATTATAGTAGAAATAGAAAAAGATTTAGAAAGACTGAAGATTATAACTGACAGATTTTCTAATATTGGATCCAAACCTATAATCAAGGAAGAAAAATTAAAAAATTTAATAAATAATTCAATAAAATATTTAAAAAAAAGAGTATCAAAAAATATATTATTTGAAATACAAGGAGAAAATATATTATATTCGGTAAATAAAGAACTTTTTAGCTGGGTCATTGAAAATTTATTCAAAAATTCTATTGATGCAATTGGAGAATCTGGAAAAATTAAAATTGTTTTACATAAAAAATCAAATAAAATTTTAATCGATTTTATAGATAATGGTACTGGAATAAAAAAATCAAATTTTAGAAAAATATTTAATCCAGGTTTTACAACAAAAAAAAGAGGATGGGGTCTTGGATTAACACTTGTTCATAGAATAATAACAAATTATCATAATGGAAAAATTTTTGTTTTAAAATCCATAAAAAATGTTGAAACAATAATTAGAATTGAATTTAAATTATAAAATAAAAAACTCTTTAATAAGTTCAATTATAGCTTTGTAAAATTATTATTATAGATTATTTTCGCAGAGTATTTTAAATAAACTAAACCCTTTATTAATAAAGATGGCAAATCAAGGAAAAATAACAGAAGTAATCGGTCCAGTAATTGATGTATCTTTTGAAGAACATAATTTACCAAAAATATTAAATGCATTAGAAATCAAAAAAGAAGATGGTACGTCTATAATTCTTGAAGTTCAACAACACTTAGGAGAGGACAGAGTAAGAACTATTGCTATGTCAGGAACTGAAGGATTAAAAAGAGGGATGATAGTTGATGATCTAGGCGAACCTATATCAATGCCAGTAGGTGATGATATCAAAGGAAGATTATTTAATGTTGTTGGTTCAGCAATTGATGGAATGTCAGAATCTAAATCAAAAGATAGGCTACCTATTCATAGAGAAGCTCCTAAATTTGAAGACCTTTCTACCTCCTCTGAAGTACTTTTTACAGGAATAAAAGTTATTGATCTAATTGAACCTTATAATAAAGGTGGAAAAATTGGCTTATTCGGTGGCGCTGGTGTTGGTAAAACTGTTTTAATTCAAGAACTAATAAATAACATTGCAAAAGCATATTCAGGACTATCTGTGTTTGCTGGTGTTGGAGAGAGAACTAGAGAAGGAAATGATTTACTCCGTGAAATGATTGAAGCCAATATAGTAGACTATGGAGAAGAATTTAGAAAATCAATGGAAGAAGGATCTTGGGATTTATCTAAAGTCGATAAAAAGAAATTAAAGAATTCTAAAGCTACATTTGTTTTTGGTCAAATGAATGAGCCTCCAGGAGCAAGAGCAAGAGTTGCTCTGTCTGGGCTAACCCTAGCTGAATATTTTAGAGACGGAGATGGTAAGGGTCAAGGAAGAGATATATTATTTTTTATTGATAATATATTTAGATTCACACAAGCTGGATCAGAAGTATCAGCTCTTTTAGGTAGAATGCCTTCAGCAGTAGGATATCAACCAACTCTTGCAACTGAAATGGGTGCTATGCAAGAAAGAATAACATCAACAAAAAAAGGTTCTATAACATCAGTTCAAGCAGTTTATGTTCCCGCTGATGATTTAACAGATCCAGCTCCTGCTACCACTTTTTCACATTTAGATGCACAAAGTGTATTATCAAGAAAACTTGCTTCTATAGGAATTTACCCTTCTATTGATCCTCTAGATTCTACTTCTAGAATTTTAACTGAAGAAGTAGTAGGAAGCGAACACTATAATTGTGCACAAAGTGTTAAAGAACTATTACAACGATATAAAGAATTACAAGACATTATAGCAATTCTTGGTATGGACGAGTTATCAGATGAAGATAAACAAGTCGTTCATAGAGCAAGAAGAGTACAAAGATTTTTATCACAACCATTTCATGTGGCAGAACCATTTACTGGTGTAAAAGGAGAACTAGTAGATATAAAAGATACAATTAAAGGATTTACAATGATTATGGAAGGTAAACTTGATCACTTACCAGAAGCTGCTTTTAATCTTAAAGGAACGATTGAACAAGCAATAGAAGCAGGTGAAAAAATGCTAGAAAACGTAAAATAGAATGCAATTAGAAATTTTATCTCCTGAAAAAACACTATTTACTGGAGAAGTTGATTCAGTAATTTTTCCAGGTTCTCAAGGTAAATTTCAAATATTAAATAACCATGCTCCAATAATAAGTTCTCTTTCTCAAGGAAATATTGATTACAAAATCAATTCTAAAACTAATCAAATAGAAATTAAAAGAGGAATCGTTGAAGTTCTAAAAAATAAGATTAGTGCATTAATTGAACAATAATATGACATTCTGTCATATATCATCTTTGGCATAATTCTTGTCAATAATACTAGTAGAAAATTAAAAATAAATATTATGAGTAAAATTATAGGAATCGATTTAGGTACTACAAATTCTTGTGTATCAGTAATGGAAGGAAATGAACCAGTTGTTATACCAAATAGTGAAGGAAAAAGAACTACACCATCTATCGTAGCTTTTTTAGATGAAGGAAAAGGAGAAAGAAAAGTAGGTGATCCTGCAAAAAGACAAGCTATTACTAACCCTATCAATACAATAAATTCTATTAAAAGATTTATGGGTAAAAAATTCTCAGACATTACAGAAGAAAAAAGAAATCTTTCATATAAAGTTGAAAAAGGAACTAATAATACCGTAAGTATTAATATCGGTTCAAGAAAATATACACCACAAGAACTTTCTGCTATGGTTCTTCAAAAAATGAAATCAACTGCAGAAGATTATATAGGTTCTGAAATCAAAGAAGCAGTTATTACAGTTCCAGCATATTTTAATGATTCAGAAAGACAAGCAACTAAAGAAGCTGGTACCATTGCAGGACTTGATGTAAAACGAATTATAAATGAGCCAACCGCTGCTGCTCTTGCATATGGATTGGATAAAAAAGATAAAGACATTAAAATTGCAGTATATGATTTAGGGGGAGGAACTTTTGATATTTCTATTTTAGAATTGGGAGATGGTGTTTTTGAAGTAAAATCTACAAATGGTGATGTTCACCTAGGAGGTGATGATTTTGATAGCGTATTAATTGACTGGCTTGCTGAAGAATTTAAAAAAGATGAAGGTATAGATCTTAGAAAAGATCCAATGGCACTTCAAAGGCTTAAAGAAGGTGCTGAAAAAGCTAAAATTGAGTTATCAAGCTCTACTTCTACCGAAATAAATTTACCATATATTATGCCTGTTGATGGTGTTCCTAAACATTTAGTAAAAACACTTTCAAGGGCTAAATTTGAACAATTATCTGAAAAACTAGTTTCTAGAACATTAAATCCCTGTAAAAAAGCTTTAAAAGACGCTAAAATTAATGTATCAGAAATAGATGAAATTATTTTAGTTGGAGGATCTACAAGAATTCCAAAAATACAAGAAGAGGTAGAAAAATTTTTCAAGAAAAAACCATCTAAAGGTGTAAATCCTGATGAAGTTGTTGCAATTGGAGCTGCTATTCAAGGTGGAGTATTAACTGGAGAAGTAAAAGATGTTTTGCTCTTAGATGTTACCCCTCTATCATTAGGGATTGAAACATTAGGAGGAGTATTTACTAAGCTTATTGAAGCTAATACTACCATACCAACAAAAAAATCTGAAAGTTTTTCTACTGCAGCCGATAATCAGCCATCTGTGGAAATTCATGTTTTACAAGGAGAAAGACCCATGGCAAAAGATAATAAAACAATTGGAAGATTTCACTTAGATGGCATACCACCTGCACCTAGAGGAATTCCTCAAGTTGAAGTAACTTTTGATATTGATGCTAATGGAATTCTAAATGTCTCTGCAAAAGATAAAGGAACTGGTAAAGAACAAAACATTAGAATAGAAGCTTCATCTGGACTAACTGATGAAGAAATTAATAAAATGAAAGAAGAAGCAAAGGCAAATGCTGATTCTGATCAAAAAGAAAGAGAAAAAATTGATAAAATAAATGCCGCTGATGGTTTAATATTTCAAACTGAAAAACAACTAAAAGAATTTGGAGATAAATTATCAAAACCTAATAAAAAAGCTATTCAAGATTCTTTAGATAAATTAAAATCAATTCATAAAGAAGAAAAAATTGATGAAATTGATGGAGCGATAGAAGCTTTAAACAAATCATGGGAAGCTGCTAGTCAAGAAATGTACAAAGCTACCCAAGAACAACAAGGAACAGCGCCTGATCAAAAAACTCCTCCTGGAAATAAATCAAAAGGTAAAAATAAAAATGATGATATTTCAGATGTTGATTTTGAAGAAGTTAAAGAAGAAAAAAAATAACTGTTTTCTATATTAATAATTACAATTCCCTGGTGTTCTAGGAAAGGGAATAACATCTCTAATATTTTTCATTCCAGTAATAAATTGGATTAATCTTTCTAAACCTAAACCAAATCCTGAATGGACTACTGTTCCAAATCTTCTCGTATCTAAATACCAATTTAGATCTTTTTCTGAAAGATTCATTTCTTTCATTCTTTCTTTTAATACAGAAAATCTTTCTTCACGTTGTGAACCTCCAATAATTTCACCTACAAATGGAAATAATACGTCCATAGCTGAAACTGTGTTATTATCATCATTTACTCTCATATAAAAAGCCTTAATATTTTTAGGGTAATCAATAACAATTACTGGCTTTTTAAAATGCTTTTCAACCAAAAATCTTTCGTGTTCTGATTGAAAATCTATACCCCATTCATCTACTTTATACTTAAATTTTCCTTTTTTATTAGGCTTAGAATTTCTTAAAATATTAAAAGCCTCAGTATAAGTTATCCTTTCAAAAACTGTATTTAATATTTTTTGTAATCTTTCAATTAAAGGTTTCTCATTTCTCTGAATTTGAGGTAAATTTTTCTCATCATCAATCTCTCTATTTTGAAGAAATTCTAAATCATCAAAACAATTTTTAATAACATAACTTATAATATATTTTAATATATCCTCTGCTAAATTCATGTTATCAATTATATCATAAAATGCCATTTCTGGCTCAACCATCCAAAACTCAGCCAGATGTCTTGAAGTATTAGAATTTTCTGCTCGAAAAGTAGGTCCAAAAGTATAAACTTCCGATAATGCTAAAGCTCCAAGCTCTGCATTTAACTGACCAGAAACTGTTAAGTTTACTTCTTTAGAAAAAAAATCTTTCTTAAAGTCTACCTTGTTATTTTTTATATTATCTAAATCTAATGAAGTTACTTTAAACATTTCTCCAGCTCCTTCAGCATCAGAAGACGTTATAATTGGAGTGTGAATATTTACAAATCCTTTATCATTAAGAAATTTGTGAATAGAAAAAATTACAGCATGCCTTATCCTAAATATTGCACTAAAAGTATTTGTTCTTGGTCTTAGATGAGCTACATCTCTTAAAAATTCTAAACTATGTTTTTTTGGTTGAATAGGATATTTCCCAACATCAGACTCACCTAATAAAACAAGTTCTGTTGCATCCAACTCATAGTTCTGAATATTTCCCTGACTTTTTATAAGATTTCCACTAAATTCAACAGAAGAACCAGTATTAATTTGATCAACTAATTCTATCTTAAATTTTTGCATATCTAAAACTACCTGCAAACTATTTATTGTTGAACCATCATTTAAAGATATAAATGTCACATTTTTACCTTGTCTTTTTGTCCTAACCCAACCTTTAACACAAATATTCTTATCAAGGTTTATATTTTTTAATGAACTAATTTTTACTCTACTCTTTTTCATTTAAAATAAATAATCGCAAAAAAAACTATAATTTAATCTTATTTTCAAAGAATAGACTAATTATAATAAATTTGTGGTAGAAAATTTATTATTACATCATGAATAAGATAATACTTAAACAAAATTTATCTCAAAAATTATCACCACAACAAATTCAATTTATAAAATTATTACAATTATCAAACACTAACATTGATTCCGTAATAAAAAAAGAGTTAGAAGATAATCCAGCACTAGAAGAAGAAACGGTAGAAATAGAAGAAAATGAAACTATTAGCAGTGCTCATTTAGAGAATTATTCGTTTTCACAAAAAAATTACAATAGTGAAAACATAAACTACAGTAGAGAATCTAATTTATCAAATAAACAATCCTTTCAAGAAAATCTATTATCACAAATTACTTATTTAGATCTTGACCATGATCAAGAAATAATAGCAAAACAAATCATTGGAACTCTTGATGCTGATGGGTACTTAAGAAGAGATTTAGAATTAATCATTGATGATTTAGCATTTTCAGAGAATAAGGAATTTGAAATTAAAACAATAAAAAAAGTATTAAAAAAAATTCAAAATTTAGAACCACCTGGTATCGGTTCTAGAAATTTAGAAGAATGTTTAATTATTCAAATTAATAAAAAAGAAGAAATAAATTCTACTGAAAAATTGGCTTTAAATATCATAAAATATGATTTTGAAAATTTTAAAAACAAACACTTTGAAAAAATTTATGAAAAATATGAAGGTAAAAAAGAAAAAATCATAGATGCATTTAACTATATAAAAACTTTAAACCCAAAACCTGCTGGTGGATTAGAAGATGAAAATATAACTGAATATTTGATTCCTGATTTTGTTTTAAAAAAAATTAATAATGAATTAAATATTTTTTTGACATCAGGTGAAAATAAAAAAATTAATGTCAACAAACATTATATTTCTATTTTCAATGAAATGAAAAACAAAAAAAATAAAAATGAAGAAAGCAAAAAATCTATTGATTTTATAAAACAAAAAATAGAATCTGCACAATGGTTTGTTGATGCCTTAAACCAAAGAAATCAAACTCTACTTAAAACAATGAAAGCAATTTTAAAAATTCAAAATTCATTTTTTAATGATGGAGATGAAAATGATTTAAAACCAATGATTCTTAAAGACATAGCTGAAATAATAAAAATGGACATATCTACTGTTAGCAGAATAGTAAGAAGTAAAGTAATTCAGACTGATTTTGGAATATTTCCATTAAAATACTTTTTTTCTGAATCAACAATCAAAAAAAATGATGAATTAATAAGCAGTAAAATCGTAAAAAATAGTTTAAAAAAAATTATTGAAAAAGAAGATAAAACCAAACCATATTCTGATGAAAAATTAGAAAAAATACTTAATCAAAAGGGATATGAGGTAGCAAGAAGAACCGTATCTAAATATAGAGAACAACTTAAAATACCAGTAGCGAGATTAAGAAAAGAATTTTAAAATAAAGAAAAAGTAATGCCAATTTTATTTACAGTTGGATTTCTTGTAATATGCTGAGGCAACGAAGAATCTTCAAATAAATTTGAAAGATATTTCTTATAATATAAATTAAAATTACCAACTCCTACAGAAAGTGAAACACCATACTTTAAATCATTAACACCAAAATCTTTTTTAATTTTTGTGTGATTAACTCTATTATTTATTTTTTGTTTGACTTTTGTAGAAGAGTTCAAATGCAAACCAATTTCACCACCTATTCCAATAAAAAATCTTCCTTTATCATATTTTCCTGCACCAAAATAATATTTAATGTCTAGAGGTAATATTAAATATGTAGATTTTAAAGAATTTTTTTCAGGAGTAAAATCTAAAGTATCTATAATTATATTATTAATTCCATCTGCATTAGTGTCTTCAGATAAAATAACATCATTTGAAAAAGATAATCTATCATTAGATATTCCTATACCAGGATTGATAGAAAAATTATTTCCAATAAAAAATGGTTTTGAATAATATAAATTTAAAGATCTAGAAGGAAATAAGTCAGTATCCAAAGAAGCATCTGCGTTTTCTAAAAAAGTAACTCCGAAATCCAATTTTATATAACCAGGTATCTCTATTTTATTTTTAGAAATAGAAACCTTTTCATCAGAATCATCAACTTGAGCATTAACATTATAGACTAGTAGAAAAAAAATAAAAAATAAATACTTCTTCATTCAATCATATTTTTTAATTACATGCAAAAATAACTTAATAAATAAGATTGTATAATATATTAATGAAAAACTAATATTATAAAATGTTAAATTTGATTAAATATTGAACTCGTAGCTTAACTGGATAGAGCACCTGGTTACGGCCCAGGAGATTGGGGGTTCGACTCCCTCCGAGTTCACCA
>JAYZHG010000090.1:0-15765 GCA_036166735.1 Bacteroidota bacterium
TCTAGCTTGAGCTTGAGCCCAAACCGTTGTCCCTTGTGTATAACCTACACCTTGAGAATTAAAGAAAGCTCCACGTCCATTGTTTAATCCACCTGCTACTTTGTATGTTGAATTGTCACTAGGTCTCCACTCCAGATGAGCGTCAAAACTCATGTTGGAATAGTCATTAATCATCATATTTCCATCACCATCTGGATCTAAATCATTTTCGTTTAACAAAACTCTACTAGAAAGAGATCCAACAGGATCTACCATTTTATTAGAAATTGCTGGTTGACGAACTGTTGTTGTGAAAGGCATACCTGTTTTCGCAGTTATTGCAGCTTCATTCTCATAGACAAAGTCATCACCCATAGATACTTTAGCGTTAATTTTCCATCCAAATGTTTTATCATTATTAGCTTGAGCAACTCTAATTTCAGTTCCTATAGCTGCCATTTCTCCAGCCCAAACAGACATTGAGTTTCCTGGATAATCAATTGGGCTTTTTGTTCTAAAATGAACAACCCCTGACGTAACTCCAGGACCATAAAGAACACCCGCAGGTCCTCTTACAACCTCAACAGTAGCTAAATCAAGATTTGATAATCCCGCTTGATAGCTTTGAAAAAGTCCAGCTGAAGGTGTAACCATATATCTGTTATCCTTAACAAGGAATGTATAAGTTCCAAAAACACCAGATCCTGCTCGCATTTCTACGTTTAATGTATTTGCAGTTTGTTGTTGAATCTGAACTCCAGCTGTATTAGCTAGCAATCTTACAGGGTCAGTAACATTAGGTGAGTTTTCAATTGTTCTGGCTGAGATAACACTAATAGAAGCAGGTGCTTCTAAAACTTTTTGTTCTCTCCTTCCAGCTGAAATTACTACCTCTTCAAGGTTGTGACCTGCAGAAAGCGATACACTAATATCTTGATCACTAGATGTTACAGATACTGTTTGTGCAGAGTACCCAACATAGCTAATAACAAGATTAAAAGGAGGTGATTGATTGGAGTTTAACACAAAATTTCCGTCGAAATCTGTAACAGTACCAACACTTGTCCCCTCAATTACTACGTTTACCCCAGGAATTCCAGTCATATTATCACTATCTGATACAGATCCTGAAACTTGACTTTGAGAATAAACGTTTCCTAACAGCATTACTGCCATAAAGGCCAGTACATGCTTGTTTAAAAATTTTATATTCATAATTATTAGGTTTATAAGCTTATTTATTTTGTTTAATTAGTTTTTAATGCCCTTTTGGACATGCTGTAAATAAATGAGTTAGATAAATTATATACTACCTCGTTTAAGTACATTTCTTTCTGATTTTAGCTATAAAGTTAACATAATTTTTTGCATGACCAAAAATGAAAATTTGCATCTGGTATTAGCAAAATTAGTTATTCAAAAATCAGCTGTTCTGAAGAGTTATGCCAGTTTAAATAGTCTTTTGAATATTTATCTTCAATAGCCCCTCTTTTTAGTTTTTGTGTTGGCCCTACAATACCATTCTCTTGTGTCCATTCATCCTTAACAATAATTAAAGTAGAGATTTTTTTATAGTTAACAAGACTGCTATTGACCTTATCCAGTTTATCTGTTAACATTTTTGAGATAACCTCTCTTGATGTTTTTTTACCAATTTCAGACAATTGTATTAAACATAAAGGCTGAGCAATTCCAAGACCTACAACACAAACTTCTTCTATTTCATTAATATTTACAAAGTGTTGTTCGAGTTCTAGAGGCTCAATATATTCACCTTTTGATGTTTTAAAGCTGTCAGCAACCCTTCCAGTGATATGCAAATAATTGTCCTCATCTAGGAAGCCTTTATCTCCAGTATGAAGCCAGCCTCCTCTAAGAGTTGTATTCGTTAACTCTTCATTTTTATAATAACCATTCATAACAGTTGCCCCCTTCATCAATATTTCACCAGTTTCTTCATCAATTTTAAGATCAACACCTTTTTGTGGTTTACCGACTGTATTCATTTTTTTGAAGTCTCTACCATCAACAGAACTACAAATTGCACAATTTTCAGTCATTCCATATCCATTTGTTATGTATACTCCAATTTTTCTAAACCACTCAATTAGCTCAACAGGCATAGGAGCGGAACCAGAAACAACTATTCTAGATCTACCAAATCCAAGTCCTTTCTTTAGAAGTTTTTTCAGTAAACCTGACACTAAAGGAATTTTAAGTAATGTGTCTAATTTTTTTTGAGGAAATTTGGATAAAATACCTAACTGAAGTTTTGTCCAAACTCTTGGAGCAGCGGCAAAAACATGTGGTTGAACGTCTTTTAAATTTTTTCCAAAAGTATCAATTGATTCTACAAATGAAATTGTTCCTCCATACCGGAAAGACGTCCATTCAACAACTACTCTTTCAAAAATATGATTTAAAGGTAAATATGATATAAAGTTATTATTACCATCATGCTTTATCCCTAGAGGATTATTCGGATCATCTAGAACAACTTTAATACCATCAATCGCTTGATAAGAAAGCATAACCCCTTTCGCATTTCCTGTTGTACCGGATGTATAGACTATAGTCCATAAATCAGATAATTTTGGTTTATTAGGGTTTTGCATTGGTTCATGACTATTTATAAATTCAGACCATACGTGTCCTTTAGTAACATTTGAGCATCCAGGATAATGAGGAAATTTAATCATAGGCATTTCCTTCGGTAAGTCATCTTTTATATCATCCCATGTTTCAATTTTACCTACAAAAAGGGCATCAACGTCTCCATAATCCATAATATATGCAAGTTCTTTTCCATTTAATGAAGGAAAGAAAGGGACTGATATATATCCAGCCATTACAATAGCGAGATCTGCTATAATCCACTCTCTGCAATTTTTTGAGTAGATTCCAATGTGAGCTCCTTCTCTGAGATTAAGTGATTTAAGACCTGTTGCTAGCTTACGGGCCATATCTCCAACTTCACCCCACGTATATTCCTCCCATTTATCACCAAAAGGTTGTCTTAAATAAGGCTTATCTTTTAATTGTTTTTCCCATTCATAAAAGTTAAATTCAAAAAGTTCTTGATTCCCATTCATAATTCATTGGTTATTTGTTATAAAGCATCCATATTATTAACATAAGTTATTAAAAATAAATATATCAGTCTATTTAATCACAAAAAAATATATATGGACAACCTTTACTTAAATATAAATAACTTAATAGGTAAGCAACTATCAATATTATTATTACAAATGATATGTTTCTAAATAACTTTATAATACTTGTTTTTATAAATCTTTTTCGCTAACATTACAAACTTACAAAACTGGTTTAAATGTAATGAAAAACAGATATAAAAAACTTTTTGACTTAAGTGGTAAGGTTGCCATAATCACTGGATCTAGTAGAGGAATTGGAGCTTCTATAGCTGAAGCTTTAGCAGAATTTGGAGCAAGTGTAGTTGTAAGCAGTCGATCTCAAGAATCAATTGATAAAGTTGCAAATAAAATAATAAAAAATGGTTTTGATGCGACACCATTTGCTTGTCATGTTGGTGATGAAAGCCAGCTAAAGAAACTTGTTGATTCAACCATAGATAAATATGGAAGAGTAGATATATTAGTTAACAATGCAGGAATAAATCCAGTCTTTGATCGTCTGGAGAATGCTGACGAACAGCTTTTTGATAAAATCATTGATATAAATGTTAAGGCAGCTTTTAAATTGTCAAAAATGACGCTCGAACATATGAAAAACAATAATTCAGGTTCAATAATTAATATATCATCAGTTGAGGGTCATAAACCAGACAAAGGATTGGGAATATATTCAGTAAGTAAAGCAGCAATTACGATGCTTACAAAATCTCAAGCCAAAGAATGGGGAAAATATGGTGTTAGATCAAATGCAATCTGCCCAGGGTTAATAAAAACTAAATTAAGCTCCGCTTTGTGGCAAAATGAAGAAATGTTAGAAGTTTGGCTAGGGGATCTTCCAATTAGAAGAGCTGGTGAGCCAGATGAAATTTCAGGAATTGCAGTTTATTTAGCCTCAAATGCTTCAAGTTATACAACTGGTGAAACTTTTAATGTTGACGGAGGTTATATGATAAATTAAAATTAAAAAATGGAGAAACCATATTCAACAACAATAAACAATCTAAATGATTTAAAACAATATCAAGGAAAAGAGATCGGTCTTTCAGATTGGTTTCATATGTCTCAAGATAAAATTAACACATTTGCAGATGTAACTGAAGATTCTCAGTGGATTCATCTTGATGCAAAAAGAGCTGCTGAAGAGTCACCTTACAAAAAAACAATTGCTCATGGATTCTTAGTATTATCCTACGCATCACAAATAACATTTAGAACAATGAAGTTAAATAATATCAAGCTTGCCATTAACTATGGTCTTGATAAAGTTAGGTTTCCTAACGCTACACCATCAGACTCTTATTTTAGAGGAAGAGTTTTTTTGATTGAATCTGAGGAAATACCCGGTGGGGCAAAATATAAACTAAACATTATTTTTGAAGTTAAAGGAGAGACTAAACCTGTTTGTGTGGCTGAAACACTTTCACTTGTTTATTTTGGCTCAGAAGAAAAACCGTAAACCAACATTTTAGGAAAACAATATAATAATTCATGAACTTTAAAGAAATAAAATCAAAAATTAAAAGCTTTGTAGAAGATGAGCTTTTCCCCCTAGAACCATGGATCCTTAATTCTGATTGGGATGAAAAATTACCAAAGCTGAATGAGCTAAGGGATAAAGTAAAATCAATAGGATTATGGTTGCCACAAATTTCTAAAGAATATGGGGGCTTAGGATTAACCCTTGAGCAACATGGTGAGGTTAGCGAAATTATTGGCGCAAGTCCATATGGATTTTACGTGTTTAATTGTCAGGCTCCAGATGCTGGAAATATGGAAATATTAATTGAGTGTGGAACAAAAGAACAAAAAGAACAATACTTACACCCTCTATTAGAAGGTAAGATTAGAAGTTGTTTTGCTATGACCGAACCAGATTATGCAGGTTCAAATCCTGTTAAAATGGGAACAGTTGCTGTACGTGAAAATGATCACTATATTATAAATGGCCATAAATGGTTTACTTCAGGTTTCGATGGTGCAGAATTTGCAATTGTAATGCTAGTTACAGATCCTAAATGTACTGATCCACATAAAAAAGCAAGCCAAATCATTGTTCCTACTAAAGCAGAAGGTGTTAAGTTTATAAGAAATATTTCTATTATGGGGCACCCTGGAGGTGGATGGGAAAGTCATGCTGAGATAAAATTTGACAATGTAAAGATCCCTGCATCTCATATTCTAGGAGAAGAAGGAGAGGGTTTTGCAATCGCTCAAAAGAGACTTGGTCCTGGAAGAATTCATCATTGCATGAGATGGATTGGAATGTGTGAGAGAGCTTTCGATCTTATGTGCAAAAGAGCAGTTTCCAGAGAAATTTCTGAAGGAGAAGTTCTTGGAGATAAACAAATGATTCAAGCTTGGATTTCAGAATCAAGAGCTGAAATAAATGCTGCTAGACTTCTAGTTCAAGATGCAGCAAAAAAAATTGATGCTCAAGGGGCTTATAAGACAAGATCTGAAATTTCAATTATTAAATTTTATTGCGCTAATGTATTACAAAAAGTAGTTGATTATGCTATTCAGGTTCATGGTGCATTAGGTGTAACAGATGACACTATTCTTGCAGCATATTATAGACATGAAAGAGCTGCTCGAATCTATGATGGAGCTGACGAGGTGCATAAGAGTAGATTGGCAAGAATAATATTGAAGCCTTATCGAGAAAATAGATAAATGTCAGAAATATTAATTGATAAAGCAGTTGATGTAAGAGATGATGAAAAAATTGAAGCGTCATCATTAAACTCTTATTTGTCAAAATTTATTGATTATGACACGAATAATTTTAAAATTTTACAGTTTCCTTCAGGTTTTTCTAATTTAACATATCTTATAAAATCAGGTGATCAAGATTTTGTTTTAAGAAGACCTCCTCATGGTGCGAAAATAAAATCAGGACATGATATGAGTAGGGAGTTTAAAATTTTAACATCCTTAAAAGAGATTTATAATAAATCTCCAAATCCAATTCATTATTGTGAGAATGAAGATATTATTGGATCTGAGTTTTATATTATGGAAAGGTTAAAGGGATTAATATTGCGAGGGAATAATTATAAAAGTATTATAAAAAAAACTTCGGATTATGTAGGATTATCTAAAGAATTCGTTCAAACTTTTGTAGATCTACATAAGATTGATATAAAAGAATCAGGGTTAATAGACTTTGGAAATCCAGAAGGTTATAATACACGACAAGTTAAAGGATGGTCTAAACGCTATCTTAATTCTAAAACAGAGGAAATCAGTGATATTAACTTTGTAATAAAGTGGTTAAATGATAACATTGTACAATCAAGATTTGAGTCATTAATTCATAATGACTTTAAATATGACAATTTAGTGTTAGACCCTTTATCACTTAAGGTCATTTCTGTATTAGATTGGGAAATGTCAACAATAGGAGATCCGTTTATGGATTTGGGAACATCTTTAGCATATTGGATTCAAAATGATGATCCAGATTTTATAAAATCAATACATTTAAATATAACTTCTGAACAAGGAAATCCTTCACGAGGTGAAATTCTAAAATTATATCAAAACAATTTTGGAAATGAAATTGATAACATAGTTTTCTATTTCACTTATGGACTTTTTAAAATTGCAGTAATAGTTCAGCAAATTTATTTTAGATATAAAAAAGGATTAACTCAAGATACTAGATTTAAAGATCTTGATAAAGTCGTTAAGGCATATGGTAAGATGGCTAAACAATCAATACAAAAAAATAAAATTGAATGTCTGTTTTAAAATCAATTAAATGAATACAATTTACATCTTGATAAATTATCAAAAATCAATAGCTATTAACTTTTAATATTTAATGATAGGGTATATATTTGCACTTTAATTTTATAATCTTAAAAAAATGTCACAAAATACTGGTAAAGTTTCAAAAGTTATTGGAGCAGTTGTAGACGTTGAGTTTTCATCAAAAGATAGTACACTTCCTGAAATATATGACTCTTTAGAAATAACAAGAGATGATGGTTCAATATTAATTTTAGAGGTACAGTCTCATATTGGGGAAAAGATTGTTAGAACAATTTCCATGGATTCAACAGATGGATTAAGCAGGGGTACGGAAGTTGTTGCTACTGGTAACCCTATTAAAATGCCAATAGGTAAAGAAGTATACGGAAGATTGTTTAATGTAGTTGGAGATCCAATAGATGGAATGGAAGTTTTACCAAAAAAAGATAAAGATGGGATGTCTATTCATAGGGAGGCTCCGGATTTTGATCAGTTATCAACTTCTACTGAAGTTCTTTTTACTGGAATAAAAGTAGTTGATCTAATCGAACCTTATGCTAAAGGTGGTAAAATTGGACTTTTTGGAGGAGCTGGAGTTGGAAAAACTGTATTAATCCAAGAGTTAATAAATAATATTGCAAAGGGACATGGAGGACTTTCAGTATTTGCTGGAGTTGGAGAAAGAACAAGAGAAGGAAATGATTTGTTAAGAGAAATGATAGAATCAGGGATTATAAATTATGGAGATAAGTTTCTTAAGTCAATGGAAAAAGGAGATTGGGATTTAAGTAAAGTTGATAAAAAAGCGCTTTTAGATTCAAAAGCAACATTTGTCTTTGGGCAGATGAATGAGCCTCCTGGCGCAAGAGCAAGAGTCGCCCTTTCAGGACTTACTGTTGCAGAATACTTTAGAGATGGAGGTGCAGATGGTCAAGGTAAAGATGTTCTTTTCTTTATAGATAATATATTTAGGTTTACACAGGCAGGTTCAGAGGTGTCTGCTCTCCTTGGAAGGATGCCTTCAGCTGTTGGATATCAACCTACATTGGCTACTGAAATGGGGACAATGCAAGAGAGAATTACTTCTACAAAGAAGGGCTCAATTACATCAGTTCAAGCAGTCTATGTTCCTGCTGATGACCTCACGGATCCTGCTCCGGCTACTACTTTTGCTCACTTAGACGCTACAACTGTATTGTCAAGAAAGATTGCTGAACTTGGAATATATCCTGCTGTAGATCCGCTTGATTCAACTTCTAGAATTCTTACACCTGAAATATTGGGAGATGAACATTATAATTGTGCGCAAAGAGTTAAGGAGTTATTGCAAAAATATAAGGAGCTTCAAGATATAATTGCAATTTTAGGTATGGAAGAACTTTCTGAAGAAGATAAGCTTGCTGTAACTAGAGCAAGGAGAGTACAGCGTTTTCTTTCTCAACCATTTCATGTTGCAGAACAATTCACAGGAACTCCAGGAGTTTTAGTTGATATAAAAGATACTATTAAAGGGTTTAACATGATAATGGATGGAGAGCTAGATCATCTCCCTGAAGCAGCTTTTAATTTAAAAGGAAATATTGAAGAAGCAATTGAAGAAGGAGAGAAAATGTTATCTGAAGCAAAATAAATGTATTTAGAAATTATTTCACCTGAAGCTATACTTTACAAAGGCGAAGTTAAGTCAATCTTTTTTCCTGGTTCATATGGAGATTTTCAGGTATTAGATAATCATGCACCTATTGTATCAACGCTTAAAAAAGGTAAAGTAATAATCCAGGGAAAGCTAACTATAGAGAAGGAAGTTAAAAGTCATTTTGATATTTCAGATAAAGAAACTTCTTTGGATATAAATTCAGGAACTGTAGAGATGAGTAATAATAATGTAACCTTATTAATTGATTAGTGTATTTATTTCTTTGAAAATTAATTCTTTCTCCCACCCTTTATATTGCAATCTATTTAAAATTTTCTCTTTTATCTTTTCTTTCGGTATACCACTGTTCTCTTTAATTATTTTTATTGATAAACCCCTTATCTTTTTTAAATAATCTTCATCACATATTTCAGATAATGCATTATTTATATTCCAAGTGGATATTTTTCTTGATTTTAATTCTTGGATTATTTTAATTTTTCCCCAACCCTTATTATTAAATTTGCCCCTAACATAATTTTCAGAAAATCTTGTTTCGTTTAAAAAGTTCTTATCTATTAAATGACTAAGATATTTGTCTATCTCATCACCATATACCCCAAGTTTATTTAATTTTTTATTTACTTCCATATGGCACCTTTCCTGATAAGCGCAATAGAACTCCATTTTTTTCCTTATGGAATTATTCATAGAATTAAATGAGTGCCAATAAAGCCTGCACCTCCTGTTACTAGTACTTTTTTCATTTAAATAGTTTTTGATTTAAAGATTTATGGAGTCAATAATACACGTTTCATAAAATTTTTGGCAAAGGTTAATGATTTTTTTCTTGCTTCTGGATTTCCTCCAATATCTACACCCCGCTCAACGCAAAATAAGAAGCCAACTTTTTGAAGGATTGGATTAGACATGGGTAATCTCAGGTAATTCATCAACACATCTCCTTCTGCTGTTAAGTTAAATAAACAATCTTTGAAGCTATAAGCTCTTTCAATTCTATGAACAGGTTCTTCACTATCAAACCCATGATGCGCATCGGGATACATAGTAATTCCAATATTAGTGTTTTCGGACAACTTATTTACTAAATTTTCACACGGAGATGCTGGTGTCCAGTTGTCATCTTCTCCAATTAATATGTGTATGGGAGCTTTAGTAAAAGATAGATTTTCTGGATTTATAAAACATGGTGGATAGAAAGCCAAATGCGCAGCAAAGCTAAGTTCGGTTGTGATAACGTTTTTTAAGGGCTCCCAGCCAGAAAAAAGTGTTACTCCTCCTCCTAAGCTCCAACCAGTAATAGCAACTCTATCTTTATCAATATAAGAGTGCTGAGCTAGAGTCTCTAGTGCACGATATGCATCAAGTATTACAGCAGCTATAGTTACTTGATCTTGAGAACCCACTGTAGAGGTTATCCCTCTGCTTTTAAAGCTATTCAATTCAAATGTTGCAAAGCCTTGTTCCTGGTACATTTTAATGTAATCAAGGTGATGCTTTCTCCAGCCCATACTTCCTGCAACTCCTATAATTAATGGATATTTTTTATCAGGATTCAAACTGTCTATAGGAATTGTTAGTTGGCCAAAAACTCTTTGCTTTTCTTGTTCATCTAGAGCTGTTATAATATCACTGAGTGAAAAAGGATTTGCACTTTCAAAATTAACTAGCTCTTGATGAAATTGACCACTAACACTAGAGGTCATAATAAAAAGTAATAAGATTAATCGATAAATAATTTTGGGAGTTTTACACATCCTGTCTGTTTTTAGGAAATTATTAAAGTTTTTTCCTTTTAAATTCAAAGTTTTTTCCTAAATAAACTTTTCTTACCATTTCGTCTTCAGCTAATTTCTCAGGAATTCCTTCTTGCAAAATTTTTCCTTCAAACATAAGATAGGTTTTGTCTGTTATAGCCAGTGTTTCTTGAACATTATGATCGGTAATTAATATTCCAATATTTTTTTTCTTAAGAATTGAAATAATTGATTGTATATCTTCCACTGCAATTGGATCAACTCCTGCAAATGGTTCATCTAAAAGAAGAAACTTTGGATTTGTTGCAAGAGCTCTTGCAATTTCAGTTCTTCTCCTTTCTCCTCCAGATAAAAGATCTCCACGATTATTTCTTATATGAGTTAATCCGAATTCTTCCATAAGTGATTCTGTTCTTTCCTTTTGTTTGCTTTTTGAAAGATCTGAAAATTCAAGTATACTAAGTATATTATCTTCTACTGAAAGCTTTCTAAATACAGATGCTTCTTGAGCTAAATAACCTATACCACTTTGAGCTCTTTTAAACATTGGATATGTGGAAATTTTTTCATTATCAAGATATATTTCACCTTCTTCTGGTTTAATAATACCTACTATCATATAGAAGGATGTTGTCTTTCCTGCTCCATTAGGTCCAAGTAAACCTACAATCTCTCCCTGGCTAACCTGGACAGAAACTTTATTTACAACTTTTTTCCCTTTATATGATTTAGAAATTTCATGTGCCTTTAAGATCATATCACAAATATCAATTATTTAATTTTTTAAAACCAATTTTTGAGATAATTATACTTATTTCATATAAAATTAATATAGGAATACTAACTATGATTTGACTAGCAATATCTGGTGGTGTAATAATAGCAGATAAGCTAAGCACAATAACTAAAGCAAATTTTCTATTATTCCTTAAAAAGTCAGGAGTTACAATACCCACCTTAGTTAAATAATGAACTATAATGGGTATTTCAAAGATTATTCCAGATGCTAATACTGATGATCTTAATAACCCTACATAGCTTGCTAAATCAAAATCATTAAACACTTCATTACTTACAGTATAATTCCCAAGGAAATTTATTGATAAAGGTGTTACAATATAGTAACCAAATAGAACTCCAATAAAAAAAAGTAATGAAGATATAAATATAAAGCCTTTGGCTCCATCCTTTTCATTTTTATACATACCTGGACTTATAAATTTCCAAAATTCCCAAATAATATATGGGAATGCTAGAATAAACCCAGCTAAAATTGAAGTCCAAAGATGTGCGGAAAACTGCCCTGATACAGTTCTGCTTTGAACTCTAAATGGTAACTCATCAAAACAAAAAGCGTCAACTTGACCAATAGACTGAGATATTGAACAAAATATTTTATAGCTTATAAAATCACCTTTTTTAGGTCCAAAAATAATTGTGTCAAAAATTAAATCCTTTGCAAGAAAAGCAATAAATCCAAAAATTAAAATTGCTATAGCTGATCGGATTAGATGCCATCTCAACTCTTCTAGATGGTCAAGGAAAGACATATCTTTAGAATTACTCATTATTAATTCCTTCTTTGATTAGATCAAGAAAATGAATAATTCCAACATATTTTTTTGTATCGTCTATAACAAGTAATTGGCTTATTTTATTGTTCTTCAAAATACTTAATGAATCAACTGCACGGGAATTAATATTAATAACTTTTGGATTATTACTCATTATATCAGAAGCTTTTAAATTGTATATATCAACTTTTTTTTCTAGCACTCTTCTTATATCTCCATCAGTTATTACACCTACTATTTCATTATTTGATATAACTGCCGTTGCACCGTACATTTTACTTGAAATCTCATTAATTATTTTATCAATTTTAGATTCTAAAGTTACACTAGGATTTCTACTTTTATCAATCAAATCACCAACTATAAGATTCAATCTTTTACCAAGATTACCAGATGGATGCAGATAGCTAAAGTCATCTGGAGTAAATCCTTTTATATATTGAAGACTCATTGCAATAGCATCTCCAATTGCAAGGTGACATGAAGAGCTACTAGTTGGTGCAAGATTATTATGACATGCTTCTTTCTCAATCTCAGTCAAAATAAACATATCAGAAATATCTTTTAGTAATGAATTATTATTACACGAAATTCCTATTAAAGTTTTGTCATGCAATTTTAAATAGTTCCTAAGTTTTCTTATTTCTTCAGATTCACCACTTTTAGATAAACATATAATGATATCATTTTTTTCTATTACACCTAAATCTCCATGAAATGCATCACCTAAGTGAAGAAAAGTAGATTTAGTCCCTGTTGAATTAAGAGTTGCAGAAATTTTCATACCGATAATAGCGCTTTTCCCAATTCCTGTTAGAATAATTTTTCCTTCACACTTATATAAGGTTTCAACTATTTTTACAAAATTATCATCAATAACTTTTGAGAGATTTTTTATAGAATCTGATTCTAAAGCTAAAGTTTCTAATGCAATATTTTTTATATCTGTTGGATTAGCCAAAATAAAATATTAGATTAATTACATTATGTTTGAATGAAAAATGGAATTTAATAGAATTCTATTTGTTCCATACCAAAATGCTCTGAAATTTGTATTATCTGTAATCATTATAATCTTTCCTTTGCCTTTTCTTATTATTTTAAAAGGTACTGAATCTTTTAAAAGTGACAAGTTCTCTTCTGATATATATCCACTAAGTAAAGGGTCTAATGAGTAAACTATTGGATTACTGAAACTGTTTTCATTTTTATTCATATATATATTAGAGTTTCTAAATAAAGGAAGAGTTGAAGTTTCAATTCCATAATTAACGGGGTGGCTATTATCTATTATTGATTTAAAGATAGCGCCACCGGTTTGTTGAGCTCCATAAAATTTTTCTCTATCAGCATAACTAACATCTTGGGCATTTAAATCATTTGACTTTAGGTCTACTTCTGAAATATTATTGGATACCCTTTTAATTGAGTTCCTATATCCAATTAAATTACCACCATTAGAAATAAATGATTCAATTTTACCCTTGAAGGATTTTAAATAATTTCCCGTGTAATCAGGCAGAATAAAATGAGTATAATTAGATAAATCTATAGATCTCAAATCTTTTATATCAATTTTAGTAAGAGGTATTTTATATCTAGTATCTAATAAATGCCATATCTCTCCTGCATCATAACTTCTAACACCTTCTCCAACTAACATGGCTACTTTTGGTGTTTCTATTTTTTTGAAATAATCAGAACCTAAATCTATACCTAATGTAATTCCTGTTGAAGGAGCTTTTATGTCTATATAAGTTTTTTCTGATACTTTCATTAATAGTTTATATATCTCATCTGAATTTAAAGATTGATTTTGAACTGGAACTAAATATGACCCATAATCATAATTCTTGCCGTCAACTGAGAACTTTCTAGTTGCAACTTTAACTCTAATGTCTCTTTTTAATAATTCGTAAACTGCTGATGGAGCATAGTATTCATGAGCTTCAAAAACATATGCATAGTCTGATTTATTTTCAACATAACCTGACTTGTTTGACAAACTTGTAACTTCATCTCCTAGTAATTTTGAAGAGTTTGTTTTAGAATAATTGACATTAAATGCTAAAGGAAAAGTCCATGCAGAAACATCATAAAATAAACTGTCAGCAAATTTTGTTTGTGTATTAAACATTGCTTTTATAAGTGTTCTCTTATTTTGATTAAGAGGAACCACATAGCTATTATCTCTAATAAATTTAATTTTGTTAATTGTTATATCTTCTCTTAGCTTATTAAATTTAATGTTATGGCTTTTAAGAATTTTAGCTAGGTGATATACTGTAGATTCATCCTTATTTTTACCAAATACTATATATGAGTTATCTTTTGATGATTTTGAAAATTCATTATCATAAAAACTCTTCATATAAGTTAACAACTCAACTCTCATTTCATTTGCAGCTTTAAGTGTAGAAAATGCTGCAGTTAATTGGTTTTTTATTGTGAATGGAAAAGTTAAAAGACCGTTATCAGTATTCTGAATATGACCTCTAGAACTTGCTTGTTCAAATAATATACCTATACTTCCATTAACGTCAGGATATGTAGATGCTTTTCCAAAAAAGAAGTCATCATAATCTTCTTCAGAATAATAAAGTGATCCAATATTATTTAATGCCTCTTCATGATAAGTTCCTATTTTCTTTGTAAGTTTTTGATTTGTGTCTGATATAAGTGGATTCTTCCTTTGAGGGACACCTGGTTGAAAGAAGAAAGTAGAATTGGTTCCCATCTCATGGTGGTCTGTCAAAATATTTGGAAGCCATTCAGTAAAAGTTTTGACTTTTGCATTTGTTTCAGGCAATTGATTTGGAAGCCAATCTCTATTTAAATCAAACCAATAATGATTAGTTCTTCCTCTAGGAAAAATTTGATTATATTCTCTATCATTTGAATCTGGATTAAGATTCATACTTCTGTTACTGTTAGCCCATTGAGAAAACCTTTGTAAACCATCTGGATTAAAACTTGGGTCGACCAATATTATAGTATTTTGAAGAATCTCTTTAGTTCTAGTGTCTTCACTAGCAGCTAGATGGTACATTAAAAGTAAGCTAGCATTTGCGCCACTAGGCTCATCACCATGGACAGAGAATCCCTGATAAACTACAATAGGCATTTCACTGAAGTCAACTTTAGTTCCAGGAGAATTAGATAATTGTAGGTGTTTATTTTGAATTTCATTTAGTTTAGAATGATTTTCCTCACTAGTATAAATTAAAAGCCAAGAAGGCCTGTCTTCATATGTCTTACCTCTATTTATTAGTTTTATCCTAGATGATACTTCTGACAATTTAATTACATATTGACTAAGCTTATCATGACTCACATGCCATTCACCAACTTCATGACCAATAATACTTTTTGGTGTTGGGATATTAACATTATACTCTATGTTATCATCAAGATAATAGTCTTGTGAAACTTGAGCATTTATGTAAAAAGTTGAAAGTAATAAAAGAGTTAATAGGTGTCTCATAGGAATAATTTCATTCTTTATCATCGTTTTCAAAATCAACATCTGCAAAATCTTTTGAGCTATCATCATCAGATTGTTTTTCATCTTTATCACCAATATTTTCAATTTCTTTATCGGAAATATCCTCTTTCTTTTTAGATTCAAAATCTTTATCATGCTTATCGCTAATAACTTCTTTTCCTTTCTTTTCAATTATAAAATCAAAAGTTTCGTTTAAGGATGAGTTAAAATCGTCAAAATCTTCTTTATATAGATAGATTTTATGTTTTTTATAGTAGAATGTGCCATCTTCGTTAGTGAACTTCTTGCTTTCAGTTATTGTTAGGTAGTAATCTCCTGCCTTAGTTTCTCTTACATCAAAAAAATAAGTTCTTCTTCCAGCTCTTAAAACCTTAGAAAA
>JAYZHG010000091.1:0-8554 GCA_036166735.1 Bacteroidota bacterium
GAATATATGCCTTTTGATAAAAAAACATTAGTTTTTAAAGTAAAAAATAAAATATATACACTTACTAACATTGAAAATTTTGAATTTATTAATCTTAAATGTAATCCTGAAAAAGCTTTGGAATTAAGAGAAAGATATTATTCGGTTAAACCTGGTTATCATATGAACAAAAAGCATTGGAATAGCATTTATATCAAGGGGAATGATATAAACAATAATCTTATAAAGGAATGGATATTAGACTCATACAATCTAGTTTCAAAATAAATTAAAAACTCCTCATTTTTAACGGCTAAATCCACTCCCCTTTTGAACTTTGATTTGTTATGGGTAGATTAGAAAGATGAAAAAAATACTAATACCTTCAGGTTCAACACTAGCTACATTTGTTTATGAAAAATCATCTAACCTTGATGGATATGAAGAAATGGATAAGTTAACAATTAATGAAGTAAAAAAAATTGATGGTTTTTTAGGTTCTGAACTCTTTGGTGACGGAAAGAAAAATATATTTATATCATATTGGAGAGATAAAAATTCTATTGAAAAATGGAAAAAAAATACTCTTCATAAACAAGCAAAAGCAAAAGGTAAAAAATGGTATAAAAATTACAAAATGATGTTTTCAATACTATTAAATGATTATTACATAAACTAATAACTTCAATTAAAATGTTAATATATTACTAATGTGAACTTGCACTCAATTATAGGTCTATTAACACTGTTACTGGTTGGTATGAGAAAATTTTTGTTTTATACTTTTCTTTTTGGATTAATTCTACTATTATCAACCGTATTAGATAAATATTGGAATGAGACTAATGATATTGGTTATTTACCAAGTCTTGGACTTACTTGCCTAACAATTTTTACAAAAGAATATTTAATTCCAACTATAAAATCAAAATAAAATGATTTTAACTATTGATAAAATAAAAAATATTTTAAGAAAAATTTTCTTCTATTTTATACTATGGACTGGAATGGTATTAACATCAATGTTTTTTGATAAGTTTACAAAAATTTCTGATGAGGATGGATATTTAGCAGGCTTAATTATATGGTTATTCTTAATATTTATTATAGAATTTTTAATTCCTTTTATAAAATCCAGAAATTAAACTCCCCCTTTTGAATTTTGATTTGTTGATTGTAAATTGCTATTTCAACTAAACCATCAAGATTATGAAAAAATTACTTTATTTTTTAAAAAAAATAAGTTTTATATTAGTTCTTTTAATACCAATCAAAAAAACTTTGAGTCAAGATATAGAACATCTACCATTTAGTAAACTACCAAAATTTGAGGAATCTTACAAAGCTAGCTCCGTTGCAAAAAGAGTAATTCAAGGTTTAGGATTTAGATATTATTGGGGAACACATGATTTAAAAGAAAAAGACTTGAATTATAGGCCTTCTGAAAAAGGAATGTCATCAAAAGAAACTCTAGAACACATATACAGTTTATCACAAATTATATATACTACATTCGCTCAAAAGCCAAAAATTCATGGAGAAGATTATTCGGTTTTAGAATTTTCATATTTGCGTACAGAAACCCTACGTAACTTAGAAAAAACCGTAAAAATTCTTAATAACTTAAAAGATGAAGATATTGATAATCTTCAAATTACATTTAAAAGTGGTAAAACTGAGAATTCTTATCCTTTTTTTTATTTATTAAATGGTCCAATTGCTGATGCTCTTACACACGTAGGACAAATCATTAGTTTTAGAAGAACCTCAGGAAATCCAATCCCAAAAGGTGTGAATGTTTTTATGGGTATTAAAAATTAAAAAATCTTACTAACCACATTCCTCTATCTTTTTAAATTTTAATTTGTTGTTGATATATTTAAAATGTGAAAAAACGAATCATTTTTTTAATTCTAACTCTTTCAATTTGTTATTTATATTATTGGATAAACTATGCTAAATCCTCAGAAACATTTAAATACATATTGGCTTTAATATCAATTGTTTCTGTTTTTATTTCTATTGTATATTTAAGAAAAAAAATATTTAAATAAACAAAAAATGTTCTTAATTTCTAATGATTTTGAATTTCAAACTGATGTTTATACATTCACAATATGAAAAAGTTTTTTATTAAAAAAATAAAATTTATTTCTTTACTTTTTTCGTGTCTGATTTTATCAGCTTGTGATAGGCATTCTGATTTAGAAAACATTCAATTTACAAACTATATAGACGCATATAACTTAAGAATTTTCGCTAAAGAAGATGTAAGTTCTGATTTTTTAGATAATGTAGGTAAAGCTTATGAAGAGATGTTCGCTGACAATCCTATGATTGATCAAGATATGCGCTCAAAATATTTATCAACTTCAAAAAATAAATATGTCTATCAACGTGTTGGCGTAGAAGCTTCTTTTGAAAAAAATGAAAACTATGCATACGGATTTCCTCCAGCTCCTTATCAAGATAATGTAACGGATTATATATGGGAAATGAAACAAGGAGGAAAATCTCAAATAGGTGAAGTGATAGAACATCTTTTACATACCATTACTAATGTAATATTATATCTAGCATATATAGAAGATTGGGATTATATGAATTCCACTTCTGCTTTATCTTTAGCAACACAAGAAGCAATAGATCAAGGCATTTATGATATCTCTTCATATGAAGAAATAAAAAAAGAAGATATGGAGATGTATTATAAGATTATAACTCAGGAATATGCTTACTGGTTAATTCTTGCGGAGTGGGATTATTATATTACTGCAGGTAAAAAAAGAGAAGATATATCAGGAAATGAAGAATTTATCATCGGAACTCCTTCTGAAATTCAAGCACAACTTCCTATTGGCCACCAACTTTATAAAGATTATGTGGAAAAAATCCTTAGCATTCCAGATAAGGCAACGATTACCTCATTATTCCCATAAAATATTCTATGTCTTTTTAAATATTGTAATCATTTTTTAAAACATCTTTTTAAAAGCAACAAATAAGACTGGAATAACAAATACAATCCAATAAGCCCAGGTAAGTGTACCATATCCATTTTTAATTAAATCTACTAAACCAAACTTTTCAGCAATAAAAATGGATATTATTAAAAGTAAAATACTAATAATAAACCGACTAATTCTAGATAATTCTTTACCCCTATCACTTTTTAACCAATTAGAAATTCTCTCATTAAATCCATGTATTAAACCAACTCCAGTTTCAATAAAAGTACCAAAGAGAATTAATTGAAAAATAAATTTAAAAGAATTTGAGCCAATTTTATCTAATAAAAAATTAACAGGAATAATTTCTTGATTAATATTGGGATAAAAACTTACCAAACTATAAAATATCATAAAACCAGGTATTATAGCTATAATACCTGCTAAACCACCTGATATAAGAGCTTCTTTTCTTGTTTTTATACTTGTTAAACAAAATAAAATAGCCGCAACAGGTCCTACATTATAAGCTGCATACATTATACCATTTTTTAACCAAGGAGCAGATTCTTCAGTTAAAGAAAAATTATTTGATATTTGATTTCCATATATTGAGTTGATCCAAATAACTAATATTATGAATACTAGATAGAGAAAAATTGACCAATAAGATAAAAAAGCCTCTATGATTCTACTACCAAAAAAAGATAGTACCCCAACCATCAATATCATAACTATTGTACCTGTAATTGTTGGTAGATCTAAAACTTCCATAACTAAATTTCCTGATGCTGAACCTAAGACAGATATCACTAAAACTAGACCTATTAAATAGGTTATTTCATAAAATATCCATCCTCTACCTAAAATTTTTATTAAAAAAGATCTATAGTCATAAGATCTAAATTGACGCGATAATTCAAATGTACAAGCTAAAACAACACACCAAATAATCATGGAAACAATCATTCCTAAAATTCCATTTTTTGGTCCCAATAATAGAAAAAACTCTACAAGTTCTCTTCCTGTACCATAACCACCTCCAATTACTAAAGATTGAAAAATAAATCCTGGAAGTAAATACTTTTTAAACCAACTATTACTTAGCATAATTAAAATTAATCCTTATACCCAGGTCCCTTCACAAACCTACCTGGAGTAGCGCCTGTATGATTACCATATTTAAAAACCTGCTCTCCGTTTACAACTACATGATTAACCCCAGTACTAAACTGATGAGGTTGATTAAAAGTTGCATAATCTTGTATTGTGTTTTGATCAAATATTACTACATCAGCATAATACCCTTTTTTAAGCATACCTCTGCCTTTTATTTTTAAAGATTTTGCAGGATTTGATGTTAATTTTTTTATTGCTTCTTCAAGGGAAATTATTCCTTCATCTCTAACATATTTACCCAATAGCCTAGCAAAGTTTCCATATGCTCTTGGATGTGTATTAGATTCTAAAAATTTACCTTCAGGAGTCATTGAGCCTGCATCAGAACCAAATCTCATCCATGGTAAAGCAATTTTTTTCTTTATATTTTCTTCTGACATGATAAAATAAACGGTTCCAACCCTACTTCCATCTTCAATAACTAAATCCATCATAGTCTCAACTGGATCTTTATTTAAAATTTGAGATGCTTCATATAACGTCTTTCCTGTTAAATATCTTAAATCGGGATTAGCAAAACCAATTAAAATTATATTTTTAGCTGAACCAGCTTGCAAGTATAAATTTTCCCATTCATCTGTTGGAGTATTAATTTCATTAATTACTACTGCTCTAATATCCGGATTTTGAAGTCTTCTCTTCCACTCTGAATAACCACCTTCTTGTACCCATGGTGGCATTGAAGCATCTAAGCCAGTTGCACCTGCAGTATATGTATACATATCAGCAGTAATATTTAAACCTGCTGACCTAGCAGAATCAACCTTGTCAATAACCATATCTAACTTATGGTGATTATCTTTTCCACCAGCTTTTAAGTGATAAATTTCAGCATCTATATTAGCTTCAGAAGAAATTCTTATTAGTTCATCAACACTTTCAAGAAATCTATTTCCCTCGCTTCGAATATGAGAAATATACATACCCCCGTATTCAGAGGCAACTTTACAAAGCTCAATTAATTCATCCGTTGCAGCATAAAATGCTGGAGCATATATCAGAGATGATCCGATTCCTAATGCTCCTTCTTCCATTGCCTGCCTTACCAACATTTTCATAGAATCTAATTCCATTTCAGTAGGTGGCCTATCATCATACCCAATCTGATGTACTCTTAAAGTTGTCGCTCCAACAAAAGATGCAACATTTGTTGAAACACCTTTATCTTCTAAAAATTGTAGGTATTCTCCTAAAGTTACCCAAGTTAACTCATAACCAGCATCTCCAACACCAAGACCATTTGCCTCTCTATTTTTTTGCATTTCAACATTTAAAGGACCCATTGAAACACCTTCACCAAAAACTTCTAGAGTAACCCCTTGCCTAATATCTCCCTGAGATCTTCCATCAATTATTATATCATCTACTGCCCAGCTAAGCATATTAATAAAACCAGGAGATACGGCTTGTTGATTTGCAAAAATTATGTTTTTAGAAACTAAATATTTTGATTCTCCAACATATTCTATCTTATCATTCTTAATTGCAACGTCTCCAATAAAAGGTTTTTGACCAGAACCATCATAAACTAAACCATTTTTTATCACTAAATCGTAGTTTATAGGCTTAATAATTTTATAAGAATTATCTGTTTCTCCATCAAATAACCAGATGTATATGGTAAATACTAAAACTACTAAAAAACCTATGTTTGAAATATTTCTCTCCATTTCTACTAAAGTTAAGAATTAATAATAATATTAATCCTAATGTTATTAAAATTAAGGACTTACTACATCCATAACAGTTCTAAATCCTGTATGTAAAGATCCTGTATCAGGACTGCTTTTCATTCTCATTGAATTTCTATAACCACTACAATAAGAGTCGTTACACATAAAACTCCCTCCTTTCATAACTCTCTTTTTTATATAAGGTTCGTCAGGATCATAACTTTCATTTGGTCCATTTGGATTATTAGAAATTTCATTTGCAATCATTTTATAATAATCTATATGGTACCAATCTTGACACCATTCCCAAACATTTCCAGCCATATCATAAAGCCCATAACCATTTGGGAGATATGATTTTACTGGAGCTGTATATAAATACCCATCATTAAGTTCATTATTATAAGGAAAATTACCTTCCCAACTATTTGCCTTAGAAATCCCTTTGTTAATATGTTCATTTCCCCAACTATAAATTTGATTTATTTGACCTCCTCTAGACGCATATTCCCACTCTGCCTCAGTAGGTAAACGCTTTCCTACCCATTTACAGTAAGATTGAGCATCATCCCAACTTATATGTACAACAGGATAATTATCTTTTCCTTCAATATTACTTCCAGGTCCAAATGGATGTCTCCAATTAGCTCCTATTGTCCATCTCCACCATTGAGAATAATCTTGAAGTAAAACGGGACCATCTGTTTGAATAAAAACCAAGGAAGCAGGAGCTAATACGCTATCAGGTGGTCTTGGTGTACCTGGTGGTAATGATTTTTTAATTTCTTCCCAATCAGGAGCAATTTCCGCTGTAGTAACATAACCTGTAGCGTCAACAAAAGCTTTAAATTGAATATTGGTTACTTCCGTCGCATCCATCCAAAAAGAATTTATTTCAACTTGATGCTTAGGAAATTCATCACTTCCAACGTAACCTTTCTCACCATCAGCTTTAATGTTACCATCTGATCCCATTTCAAAACTTCCACCCTGGATAAAAACCATTCCTTCTTTAGAATTTTGAGTTCCATTCACTACACTGTCTGAATGAAAAAATCTTTCTAAAGGTGTTGGCATACACTGATGATTGCTTCTAATATGTGAGTCATCACTAACTGATTTACATGAAAAAATAGAAATTAATATTACTAGAAAAACAACAATTGAATTATTCATTTGTCTTAATTTTTATGTTCCTAAATTCTACAGGATGACCTTCAGATTGTAATGAAATATAGCCTTCCTTTAAAGGATTACCGATTTTATTTATATAGTTACTTGGAACTTCATCTCCTCCTACCCTAATATTTGTGTAAGTTAGAACTGTATCATTATCGATAACATGATGAACTAATGAGTCAGAATAAACTATCACTTCAATTTTAACCCAGTCATCTTCATGATAAGTTTTTGAAGTTGAATTAATACAATGAGCTGTTGCTTTCTTTGCATTAATATCAACATCTGTTCCAGGTGTACAAATATTAGCAGTAGTTCTTTTATTTTTTCCTAATCCTCCCAATAATTGAGTTTCTGCACTAACCGGAAAATCTTGTTCAATTAACATAGATTCAGGATCTTGACAATGAAGCATTACTCCACTATTCTTTATTGACCATCCTGGAGCACCTTTTAAGTGATTTCCACTGAATTTATATTCTAGACTTAAATGATAATTTTTGTATTTTTTATTAGTAAAAAAAATATGACCAAATTTATCGTCAAAAGAATCATAATTTTCATATGAAACCTTCAACGTTCCATCTTTCACCTTAAACGTATTATTAAAATTGTCACCTAATTTATGACCTTTTATTTTTATTTTCCATCCATCTAAGTTCTTACCATTAAATAAGTATTCCCATTCATTATTCTTAGGTAAAAAAAAAGATAATAAAATTGCAAAAATGTATGTAAAAAAAATATTCATTTATTCTTCATCAATATAACCAAGCCTAAATCTATCTATCTCTGACTTAACATGTTCTCTAAGAAATATTTCTTCAACTTTCTTAATAATAGTTGGATTAGAGTCTGCTAAATCATTAGTCTCTTTTAAATCCTTTTCTAAATCATACAATTCAATGGACTTATTTCCTTTAAAAATATTATTTCTAATTGCCTTCCATTTCCCTAATCTTATGGCCTGTTGACCGTTATATGCAGGAAATTCCCAATATAAATATTCATGATGATTTTGATTTCCTTCATTTAATATTGTGGGTTTTAAGCTGATTCCATCAAGAGTCTTAGGGTAAGGAATTTTAATCATATCACATATAGTAGGAAACAAATCATAAGTAGCAGAAATCTCATTTTCTACTCTACTATTTTTTATTTTTTCTGGCCATGAGACAATAAACGGTACCCTTATACCACCCTCATAAGTATACCCTTTCATTCTACTTTTATCATTTTGAAAAATTCCAGTACTATTAAAATAATTAGCATCAACACCACCAGCATAAGTTGGACCATTATCGCTTGTAAACATAATTATTGTATTCTCATATATCCCCTCATCCTTTAATTTCTGAATAATTTCACCAACCTGAATGTCAATGTATTCAATCATAGCAGCATAAGCAGCTTTAGGATTTCTATGAGGAAAATACCCCTTATCTCCAAGGTACGGTTCTTCTGCTCCAATTAAATTTTTATACTTTTCTATTAGTGGCTTAGGAACTTGTAGAGGAGCGTGAGGTAATGGAGATGCATAGTAAAGAAAAAAAGGATCATTTTTATTCTCATTTATAAATTCTAATGCCTTCTGAT
>JAYZHG010000092.1:0-2972 GCA_036166735.1 Bacteroidota bacterium
AAATTGTTTCTCCATTTTTTTTTAGCCAATTTCCTATTTCTTTTAAAGATGAAATGTGATTGGATTGAATTTTTCCATTAGGCATAGGACCAACATTCAGTAATAAATTAGTTCCATGTCCTGAAGCTTTAACTAAATATTGTATGAGTTCTTTTTTAGATTTGTGACTATTATCTTGTAAGTTGAATCCCCAAGAATTGTTTATTGTTTCACATACTTCCAAAGGTAATTGACTAATATCTTCTTTAGAACTTCCAAATCCTGTAGTATTATTTCCAGGGAGATCTTTTTCAAACATTTGAAAATCTTCACCATCTAAAATTCCAATGTGGTGATTATTACCTATTAAGCATTGAGGTTGTATATCGTGGATTAATTTATAGATTTCATCATAATGCCAATCAACTTTTAATTTTCCAAAAGTTTTTCCATCCCATTCTTTTTGATCCCAGTGACCATCAAACCATATTCCCGCAATTTCTCCATAATTAGTAAGTAATTCGGTAAGTTGAATTTTCATAAAATTAATATAATTAGTCCAATCCCCTTCTTTTCTTCCTTTAATCCCATTTCCTGTTCTTCCTCGTGGGAAATAATCATCATTGTGCCAATCTAAAAGAGAATAATAGAAAAATAATTTTATTCCTTCTTTATGACATTCTTCAGCGAGCATTTTTAAAATATCTTTTTTGAAAGGTGTTGCGTTTACTATATTGTAATCATTGGCTTTAGTTTTAAACATGGAAAATCCATCATGATGTCTGCTTGTTATTGTAATGTATTTCATTCCAGACTCTTTTGCCATTTTCACCCATTCTTTGGGATTAAAATCTATAGGGTTAAAAAATGTTGGTAGTTTTTCATAATCTTTAATTGAAATATTTTGATTTTGCATTACCCACTCTCCATCACCTAAAACACTGTATACTCCCCAGTGAATAAATAGACCAAATTTGGCATTTTTAAACCATTCTCTTGCTTCTAAATTTTCTTTTGTAGGGTTATATTTTTGAGAAAATAAATTGAATGATAATAATAGACAAATTAATAAAATTTTCATTTTCATAATTCCTTATTTAAGTTGATAAAGCATTTTTTGCATAGTTAAGACATTTTTTTACTTCTTCAAGAGCATTAGAATTTTTTGGGATGGCATACTCTAATTCTATGGAGGCGGGTATTTTATATTGTTTTTCTTTTAAAAGTTTTAATATTTCTGAAATTGGAGTTTCTCCTTCTCCCCAAGGATGATCGGTTTTGCCTTTTTTGTTTGATGATCTATCTTTTATATGCATACTCATAATTTTTTTATTATTTTTTATAATAAAACTTAGAAGTGCTTGTTGTGTATTATTTCCTCCAGCGGCAATGTAATGTCCACAATCTAAATTTATTGCATTATATGGAGATTGATTTATAGCTATATCCCATGTGTGATCCGATGCTTGTTTGTGTGCATGGTATGCTACATACATTTTATTTTTTTCTGCAAGTTTCCCTAATCTTAATGAATGAGCATTATCTTTTGGAATTTCTACTGTAACATGGCTTGCTCCAAGACTTTTTCCCGCTTTTAGTGCATATTCTATTTCAGCATCTGTATTATCTTTACGCAGAGCATTAGGCTTAAAAGCATAAATTTTTATGCCGTTATTATTAAATAATTTTTTTATTTCTTTAAATTTTTTCATTGAGATGTTTGTTCTCCATGTGATAACATTTTTTCTGTAATCTTGCATTTCTTTAGAATTACTATTCCATGGAATGGATTTGTCTCTTTTAGGTTTGCCAAGATGTTGTTCAATAGATTCTCCCATAAGTTCTATTGCATTTATATTACAATCTTTACAATATTGTATTAAACTATTTACATCCTGTGGCATGCTTCTAAAGGAATAGGTTATTACACCTATTTGAACACCAAAAAATTTTGAATTAAGAACATTGTTTTTAAGTAATTTCATTGTTTTTGAAATTAATGAATTAGAGTATAGAATTGCAGCAGATAATATTCCTCCTTTGTATATAAATTTTCTTCTAGTAAATGATTTTGGGTTATTCATTTGTTAAACTTAATAATTATTTTGGATTTGATTTTTAAAATGTGACTTATTCACTGTAATTTTTTGTATTAATTTCTAATTCACATGTCTCATCATTAAGTTCTAGTTCAATAGTGTAATGTTTAAAATGATATTTTTTTAGTATATCCTTTGTCTTTTTTTTGATGTTTTTATATTCTGAAAAAGATGATACATTATCTAATTTAATATGAGTCGTGAAAACATGGTGTTCTCCTTCTAGAGACCAGACGTGTGTGTGATGCATTGAACTAACAAATTTGAGATCTAATATTTGTGATTCAATTTGATTAACATTAATATCTTTAGGTACACCTTGTAAAAATATAAATAGCGTTTCTTTAAGTCTTTTTATGACATTCCAGAGAATGTAAATCGTAATAAATAGTGAAAGTGCTGGATCTAGATAATGAATATCTTTAAAATTTAAAATAATTGCTACAACTAAAACAGCCACCCACCCTAATACATCTTCTAATAAATGCCATGATGCTACTTTTTCATTCATGGATTTACCACTACTTAATTTCCATGCCGCAAAACCATTAACAAAAACACCAATAATTGCAAAAACCATCATTCCTTGTGCGTTAGTGTGTTCGGGATTTAGTATTCTTCCAATAGCTTCATTGATAACATAAATTGACCCTCCTATTAATATAATACTACTTATTAATGCCCCGAGGAGTGAAAATCTGTTGTAACCAAAAGAAAATTTTTTATCAGCTTTTTTCTTTGATTTTACATCTAAGTACCAAGCAGTTCCTAGTGAAATAGTATCTCCCAAATCATGAATAGCATCTGAAATTATAGCAATACTATTAACATAAATACCTCCAATTATTTCTAGTATTGTGAAGCATAAATTTAAATAAAATGCAATTTTAATAT
>JAYZHG010000093.1:0-24215 GCA_036166735.1 Bacteroidota bacterium
AAAAAATTGGAGGAGTAACTAGACTAGGAATATGTGTATATAATACTGAAGAAGAAATTAGAAAAACTATTGATTTAATTTCAAAAATTTAAAAATCTTTATTTTTTATAATACTTATCCATAACATAATTTAAGGTTTTATAAGAATTTAATAAAATTTCTTTTATAGCACTTTTTCTCATCCATTCTACTCTCTCAATATTTTCTTTCTTTTGAGGCTTCATTTTACTAGAATCCAATGATTTCATTTTATACCATGTCGTTTTTTTTAAAATGAACTTTTTGTTCCTAGTGTATGTATGCCATGTTGAAGTTATCTTTCTACCAGACCTGACTTTAACTTTTGTTTCTTCTTCAACTTCTCTCTCTGCACATTCTCTAATAGTTTCACCTTTATCTAGTTTCCCTTTAGGTAAGTCCCACCTTTTTAATCTATATATAAATAAAATTTGATTTTTATTATTATTAACTACACCTCCTCCTGCTTTAATAATATTAAACATCTTTTTTATATTCTTAATTACTCTCTTATACTCTTTTAAGGTTATTGTTATAGAATATATTTTAACAAATTTTTTTTTTGTCATCTTTTTCAAAAGATCCGTAATTGTCTGAAAATTGGCATCATAAATTAAGACCCTAGAAAATAATTTTAATGGTATTATTCCTGAAGAACCATCAGTGAATGTATCATAGTTTTCTTTTATTAAACTAGTATTATCTAACTTTTTAAAATATATAGGAATATCATTGATAAAAATTGTTTTCATATATAATCAATTAGTTATAATCTAAGCAAATTATAAAAATTAAATCTTAATTTTGCATTAAATGAGTTCCAAAGAATTATTAAAAAGTTTATTAGAAATAGACTCCATTAAAATTAATTTGAAAAATCCATTTAATTGGGCATCTGGATGGAAATCTCCTTTTTATTTTGATAATAGAATATCATTATCATACCCTTCAATAAGAAAACAAATAACTCTTTCTTTAGTTAGATTATGTAACAATTATTATCCCAATACTGAAATTATAGCAGGAGTTGCCACTGCAGGTATTCCTCAAGGATCTTTAGTTGCAAATAAACTCAACATTCCCCTCATCTATATTCGATCAAAACCAAAAGCACATGGTTTAGAAAATTTAATAGAAGGAAAATTAGAACCAAATAAAAATGTTATAGTTATAGAAGATTTAATATCTACCGGAGGAAGTTCTATTAAAGCTGTTGAAGCCATTAGAAATTCTGGTTGCACTGTTCTAAGTGTATTATCTATATTTAATTATGGATTTGATATATCAAAAACCAATTTTTCAAATATCCAGTGTGAACATAAAAGCTTATACAATTACGATGATCTTCTAACTGTAGCTCTCGAAAACAATTACATTTCACATAATGAGATACAAGAGCTCAAAAAATGGAGAAATAATCCGGGAGAATGGAATTAGAAGAATATCTATTGTATGTAATCGGTATTAACTAAGAAACTTTTTTAACTTCTCCAGCTATCATACCTTTTCTACCTTCAACTAATTCAAATTCCACAGAATCACCTTCATCTATGTTATCTATTAAACCTGTTGAATGTACAAAATACTCAGTATTTGACTCATCTTCAATGATGAAACCAAAACCTTTAGTTTGATTGAAAAATTTTACTTTACCTGTACTCATATTGTAATGTTTTAAATAATTATGCGGCAAGATAATCTAAAAAGTCAAATAAACGAACTCATTACAATAATTATATTATAATTTTTTATTTTACATAAATCAATTCAACAGGAATAATACTATCTATTGCATCAAGTTTATCAAAAGCAATAGAGGATAATCTAATAGAAATCTTATCATTATTACCAGTATTAGGCAGTTTTCCTACAACTCGTACTATAACAACATTTCCATTCATTTGATTTTTTACAAAAATTATTGTCCCATTTTTTGCTGATTTATGAAGAGCTAAATACTTATCTGATTCTGTAGATTCATCAATAGAAGCAGCAAAACCTTCTTCTTTTTTTGTTTTTTTCTCTTCCTCTTCAATAACATTATTATAAGCATTATTGCTTTTTACAAAAATTATTTTCTGATTTATTGAAAGCTCATTAGTTAATAAATTATTTTGTTTTTTTAATTCACTAATTTCAACTTCATATAACTTTGAAATAGAGTACAATGTCTCTCCCTTTTTTACTACATGAGAAATAGTATCCTGCGAAAAAGATGTACTAGTAGATATCAAAATAATAAATAATAATACCTTTATTTTTAATACCTTTACAGTCATTATTTTAGCTTTTAATACTTTGAACGTTTATTCTATGTTTTCAAATATATGTAAGGTTTTTTTTATTTTTTTAATGCCGGTGCTATTTATTAATGCCCAAGACAAAAAAACCAAAGTTTTTGTAGGAGAAATCAAACAAAACATTGATCCAAGAACGAATAGATATACAAAATTATTCCTTGAAAAAGCTACAGAAAAAGATGTTGATATAATAATTATAGAGCTGGATACATACGGAGGAGCTGTTAATGACGCTGATGACATAAGAACTATGATCTTAGATTATGATAAACCCATTTATGTATGGATAAATAAAGATGCAGCATCTGCTGGAGCATTAATCTCCATAGCCTGTGATAGCATTTATATGAGTAGCGGAGCTAGTATAGGAGCCGCAACAGTAGTAACTCCAGATGGAGCGGCAGCACCTGATAAATACCAATCTTATATGAGATCCATTATGAGGTCTACAGCCGAAGCAAAAAATCGAGATCCCAAAATTGCTGAAGCGATGGTTGATGAAAAGATACAAGTAGATAGCATATCACAAGAAGGAGAAGTCATTACCTTTTCAACTAACGAAGCTATAGAAAATGGGTTTTGTGAAGCAGAATTGAATTCTATAGAAGAAATTCTTAAAAGAAATAACATAGAAAATTATACAGTTGAAAAATATGAACTTAGTTCAACAGAGAATATAATTTCATTATTTCTAAATCCAATTGTTAGCAGCATTCTTATTTTACTTATCATAGGAGGCCTATATTTTGAATTACAAACTCCCGGAATTGGATTTCCAATAATGGCATCTATTGTTGCACTAATATTATATCTAACTCCTTACTATTTAAATGGTCTCGCTGAAAACTGGGAAATATTTTTATTTTTAATAGGAATGATCTTCATTATTATAGAAATTTTTGTAATTCCAGGATTTGGTGTAGCAGGTATATTTGGCCTAGCTCTAACTATTGGTTCATTGATGTTGCTAATGCTAAATAATGATGTATTTGATTTTACATTTGTAGTATCTAAAGATATACTAAATGCTAGTGGAAGCATATTAATTGCAGTTTTAGGATTTGGACTTCTTCTTTTTTTTGGAGGAATAAAATTTACAGAATCACAAGCATTTAAAAAGGTAATGCTAGAAGAGACTCAAGATTTAGATAAAGGATACATTTCAAGAAAATATTCTGATAAATTAATAGGAAAAAGTGGTAAAGCAATGACTATATTAAGGCCCAGCGGAAAAATTACAATATCAGACAAAATTTATGATGCAACCACTTCAGGAGAATACATCGAAAAAAATTCAAAAATTATTGTTCTAAGTAATGAAGGTTCTACTCTAAAAGTAAAAAAATCATAAATGCAAAAAAGTTAGTTTAAACTTGCAAAACAAATTGTTAAAAAATAATCTTTGTACAGTAATAAATTAAATTAATTAAAATCTAATAAGATATGAATTTCTTAAAAAATTTATTAAAAAATGTTCTTACAGGAGTGTTATCTTTTTTCTTGAGTATTTTCTTAATTATAATGATTCTTAGCTTTATATCAGCTTTATTATCACCAGATACTGAAGAAAAAATAACTGTAAAACCTAAATCCATACTACATATAGATAACCTTAGTATAATAGATGATAGAAATTCTAAACCTTCAGATCTTAAATTTAATTTTGAAATTCCACTTCCTATTCCCCTTATTGATAATTCAAAAATTGAAGAAAAAATTAGCTTAAGAACATTTGAAAGAATTATTACATCAGCTAAAAATGATGAAAATATAGAAGCTATATATTTAAACTTTAACAATGTTTCAATAAGTTTCAACAAGGCAGAAAAAGTAAGAAATATTCTTAAAGAATTTAAAGAAAGTAAACCAATTTATTCATATTCAGAACTCTATACAAAAGGAGCTTACTACCTATCATCTGTCGCAGATTTTATTGCAATTTCTCCTCCAGGATTTATTAGTGTCAGTGGGTATGGAATAAGTGAATTTTTCTATAAAGATTTATTTAATGAATTAGGAATTAAAATACAACTTTTTAGAGTTGGAGAATACAAGGGAGCAGCAGAATCATATGTAAGAACAAATTTTAGTGATGAAAACAAAGAACAATATTTAGATCTTCTAAATTATAGACTTAATAATTACCTCGAAAACATATCAGAATCAAGAAATATTAATACAGAAGATTTATTAAATATGATTAATGACTATGAAACTGAACTTTCTGAAGATGCTTTAAAAAATAATTTAGTTGATGATTTAATCTATGAAGATCAAATGGTAGAGTATTTAAAAGAAAAAGTAGACAGTTCCTACCAAAAAATTTCTTTACTTAAATACAATAGATCATTGGAAAAAGTAAATAAATACAACAAAAATAAAATTGCAGTTCTTTATGCGATAGGGGGAATAATGCCTGGAAAAGGTGACGATGGAATTTACTCTGAAACTATAATTGATAACATCAAAAAGATTAAAAAAAATAAAAATATCAAATCTGTCATTCTATACGTCAATTCAGGAGGTGGTAGTGCCTTTGCATCAGATCTAATAACAAGAGAACTTGAACTTCTTCAAAAAGAAAAACCTTTGATAGTTTACATGTCAGACGTATGTGCATCAGGTGGTTATTACATCTCTATGCCAGCTGATACTTTAATTGCATCAGAAGGATCAATTGTTGGCTCTATTGGAGTTTTCGGTATAATTCCAGAATTATCAGGACTTATTAAAGAAAAGTTGAAAATTAGTATAGATCATATAAAAACAAATAAAAATACTGGTGAAATTGACTTATTCAGACCTCTTAATGACGACGAAGAAAATTTAGTTCAGAGGGGAATAAATCAAGTTTATATAGATTTTTTAAATGTAGTTTCTAAAGGAAGAAATATCGAAACCCAAGAAGTTGATAAACTTGCCAGAGGCAAAGTGTATTATGGAGATGAAGGAAAAGAAATAAATTTAATTGATGTCATAGGTAATTTTAATGATGCTGTTGATATAGCAGCAAAACTTGGAAATCTTGAAAAATATCAAATCATAGAGTACCCAAAACAAAAAACAGAATTAGAAAAAATATTAAGTTCTTTATCAGAAACGAAATATATATTCAATCCTTTAGTAAAAGAAACTGATAACTGGCTGATTAACTCTTTGATTAAAGACAAAAAATTTGATCCTATTCAAATGAGAATGGAACTAAATATAGATTAATTATCTAATTTAATTTGTGAGCTGTCAACACTAACAATTGGAACTATTTGATTGTCATTATTTTCTAAATATTTGAAACCATAAAATAAATTTCCAGGAATAAAATTTTCATTTCTTAAACCAAACTGAAAATATTTTCCATAATTACTAACAATTTCAAAAATAAAATCCATTAGCTCTGAACCAAGAATAAAATTTTTTGAAATTTTATTTCTATAATTTTCTATATAATAATCCTGTAGTTCAAGATATTCTTCTGATTCTAAATTAATAAACGAAGTGCTTACTAAAGAAATGTCAAGATTTTGAAATTGATCTATCGTAATTAAATCAAAATCCAACCACTCATCAAAACCTATTACAGATAAGGTATCATGTCTTATATCAACCGCACTAATAACATTGGAAGCAAATAAAGAATTCTTTGATGACACAAAAACATGACCAATACTATCATCTTCTATATAAAATTTTTCCTCATATTTATATAAAGTATCCAAACCATCAATTCCCCTACCATCTTTAACAATTCTGCCAGGAATAGATTTTATTGTATCATATAATGAATCGGACAAAATTTCTTCATAGGAATTTGTTAAAGAATCAAGAATAAGTCTAGAATCTTCTAATGAAACCCCTTTACTGTAGATAATATTAAAGTTTGATGAGTCTAATCTATTTTCATAAATTTTAGCAATAAGAGAATCTGTAGATTTTTTTTCATAAAATATGATAACATTTTTGTTTTCCTGAAATCTATCAATTGCATAATCCGCTGCTTTATTTGCAATTGTTTTTAATGAAGGATTAAATAATAAACTATAATTATTGTCTTCAATAATTTCATGATTGCTAGATAATGGATTTATCATCAAAAGCTTATTTTCAAGACAATATTGCTTAATAATACTAACAGGTTTACTATATAACGGTCCAATTATTAAATCCATACCATCAAGGTATCCACTATCAATTATTTCATTTACAACATCAGGATCTCTCTTTGTATCAAAAGGAAATATTTCGATCAAAGAATTAGTACTATCAAGATTAGATAAAGAATACGTAATGCCTGCATAGAGATCCATTATAAATTTATTATTTCGTATATAATACGTATTTTCTAAACTCTCATACATCATAGGTAATAAAACTGCTATTTTAAATTTTTCATATGATGATATAAATAATTCATTTCGATCAACAATTCTCAATATTTCTTTTATTTCATTTTGAACATCTTCATCTAAAAATTCATTTAAAAGTTGTCTGCCATAATATTTAGCAAGAGAAATATTATCTGGATATTTATTATAAAGATTTTGTAAATTATAAAAAGATGAAATAGAACTAATTTTAGGATCTATTATTTCATAAAGATTACTTTTAATATCTGAATCTAAAATTGTTGAAAAAATATTTAGAGCATCAGTTAAATTATCAATTTCGATCAATATTTTAACAATCCAATAATTTATATCTTGAATTTGGGGCCAATTAGGATACTTTTTTTTTAATTCATTAAAACTATCTAGAGATTCTTTTAGATTACCAGTTTTGTACAATGAAACAGAAATATAAAAATTAAAATAAGGTAAAAATTCACTATTAGAAGACAATGATATGTTTGAGTTTTTAACTTCTTCATACCTCTCTTGAAGAAAAAGTTTTTTTACTTGCATATACTTAGAATAATCCGATTGAGAATACGTATACGAGGAAACAAATAATAAAATAAGAAATGCGTATAAATATTTTTTCATAATTATTCCCATTCTATGGTGGAAGGAGGTTTGGATGAAATATCATAAACTACCCTATTAATACCCTTAACTTTATTAATTATTTGATTTGATACATCAGCCAAGAATGAATCTGGTAACCTTGACCAATCTGCAGTCATACCATCAAGACTAGTAACAGCCCTTAAAACAATAGTGTACTCATAAGTTCTCTCATCACCCATAACACCTACAGACTTTACGGGAAGTAATATGGTAGCCGCTTGCCATACTTTATCATATAAATCATTTTTTCTTAATCCTGAAATAAAAATGTCATCAGCTTCTTGTAGTAAGTTTACTTTTTCTTTATCAATAGAACCTAAAATTCTAATTCCTAGTCCAGGACCTGGAAAAGGATGTCTATTTAATATATCACCTGGTATATTAAGAGATTTACCAACTCTTCTAACTTCATCCTTAAAAAGTGAGTTTAGGGGTTCTAAAACTTTTAAATTCATCTTTTTTGGAAGTCCTCCAACATTGTGATGTGATTTTATTGTAGCAGAGGGACCCTTAACTGATCGAGATTCTATTATATCAGGATAAATTGTTCCTTGAGCTAACCACTTAATACCACCTATTTTTTGAGCTTGTTCTTCAAATACTTTTATAAATACTTTACCAATAGATTTTCTTTTCTCTTCAGGATCAATTTTACCATATAAATCTTTATAAAATTTATCTTTAAAATCAACTCCTATAATATTTAAGCCCAAATTTTTATATGATTCTAAAACGGATTCAAATTCATTTTTTCTTAATAATCCATTGTCTACAAACACACATGTTAAATTTTTACCAATTGCCCTATGTATAAGAACTCCTGCAACAGTAGAATCAACACCTCCTGATAATCCAAGAATAACTTTATCATCTCCAATAGTATTTTGTAATTTCTTAACTGTATTTTCTACAAATAATTTTGGAGTCCAGGTTTGTGAACAACCACAAATATCAAGAGTAAAATTTTTTAATATTTTTTCTCCAAAATCAGAATGAGTGACTTCAGGATGAAATTGAAGACCATAAAAATTATATGACTTTGCATAAAAAGAAGTGACATTGACATCTTTTGTGCTTGCAAGAATTTGAATTTTATCTGAAATTTGAGTTATTGAATCTCCATGACTCATCCACACATCTGAGCCAATTCCAACACCATTAAATAAAACAGAATTGTTATCTATACTTGATAAATTAGCTCTACCGTACTCTCTTATCTTTGATGGCAAAACTGTACAACTTAATTTATTTGCTATTAATTGAGCCCCATAACAAATACCCAAAATTGGCAAATTATTAAAATTATCAATATCGACGTTTGGAGAATTATCATCATGCACCGAATAAGGACTACCTGAAAAAATAACGCCAAAATAATTTTTTGATAACTTAGGAATCTTATTATAAGGATAGATTTCACAATAAATATTTAACTCTCTTATCCTCCTAGCAATAAGCTGAGTATATTGTGACCCAAAATCAAGAATTAATATTTTTTCTTCCATCTACAAAATTAAACTTAGCAATTAAAAAAAAGACTAATTATATCTATATTTTGTAATTTAGTTAATAAGTAATAGTAATAAATAACTTATAAAAATAGCAAAATGGGAAGAGCTTTTGAATACAGAAGAGCCGCAAAAGAAAAAAGATGGGATAAAATGTCAAAATTGTTTCCAAAGCTCTCTAAAGCTATAACTGTAGCTGCAAAAGAAGGTGGAATTGATCCAGAGATGAACTTTAAACTACGAGCAGCAATTCAAAATGCTAAAATTCAAAATATGCCAAAAGATAATATTGATTCAGCAATAAAAAGAGCATCAAGTAAAGAGACAAAAAATTATATAGAACAAACTTTTGAAGGAAAAGGTCCCCATGGTGTTCTAGTTATAGTAGAAACTGCTACAGATAATGTCACTAGAACTACTGCAAATATTAAATCATACTTTAATAAATCCGATGGTAATTTAGTAACTCCTGGATCATTAGAATTTATGTTTGATAGAAAGTCAATTTTTTACATTGAAAAAAGCAATATTGATATTGATGAATTAGAATTAACACTTATTGACTATGGACTTGAAAAAATTAAAATAACTGAGAATGAAATAATTATATATGGAGATTACACATCGTTTGGAAGTATAAATAAAGGTTTATCTACAATAAATTTAAATGTTACAAAATCAGAATTAAAAAGAATACCAAACTCTCCTATAAATTTTAATGAAGAACAATTAGAACCAATAGAAAAAATGCTTGATAAAATAGAAGACGATGAAGATGTACAATACGTTTATACTAACATTTCTTAATAAATATTTAAATGTTTAAAAATTATTCATTAAAAAATTACAATTCATTTAGAGTAAATCACAAAGCTAATTTTTTTCTAAAAATAGAAAATGATAAATCGCTAATTGATTTTTTATCAGACAAAAAATTTAAAAATGAAAAAAAACTAATAATAGGTGGTGGTTCCAATATATTATTTACAAAAGATTATGAAGGTGTTATATTATATAGCTGCATAAAAGGAATACATATTCTTGAAGAAAATAATAATCATATTAAATTAAAAGTTGGTTCAGGAGAAAATTGGGATGATTTTGTAAAGTTTTGCGTCAATAAAAATTGGTATGGAATTGAAAATTTATCGTTAATACCTGGGTCAGTTGGAGCTGCACCTATTCAGAATATTGGTGCTTATGGAGTAGAAATAAAAGACTATATATACGATGTTAATGGTATTGATTTAAAGAATAATTTAAAAAAAACATATACTAATAAATCATGCGATTTTGAGTATAGAGATAGTATTTTTAAAAGAGAATTAAAAAATAATTTTTTCGTTACTGAAGTTACATTCATTTTAAATAAAAATAAAAAATTTACATTGGACTACTCTGAACTAAAAAATATCAATAGTCAAAATCTAACCATTCAAAATGTTAGGGATAAGATTATAGAAATACGAAATTCAAAATTACCAGACCCAAAATTATTGGCTAATGCTGGAAGTTTTTTTAAAAACCCAGTAATCAATATAAAAATTGCAAAAAATATTAAAGAAAAATACAATGATTTTAAATATTATCAAATCAATGAATCAATGGTCAAAATTTCTGCAGCATGGTTAATTGAAAAAAGTGGATGGAAGGGACACAAAGAAAAAAATATTGGAGTTTATAATAAACATGCACTAGTTTTAGTAAACTATTCTTCAGAAAATGGAAAAGACATTAAAATTCTTTCAAAAAAAATAAAAGAAAGTGTATTGAAAAAATTTAATGTAACTCTTGAAAAAGAAGTAAATATATTTTAACCAGTATAAGTTACTCTATAAATAGCATTAGCCTTATCATCAGATATAAGCATAGAACCATCGTCTAGAATAAGTATATCAACAGGTCTACCCCATGCTTCTTGTTCATCATCATCAAGCCAACCATAAATAAATGTTTCATAGCCTACAGATTTATTATTTTCTATTTTCACACGAGATATTCTGTAACCTATCTTTTTTGATCTATTCCATGAACCATGCTCAGCTATAAAAATATCTCCTTTATATTCATCTGGAAACATTTTACCTGTATAAAATTTAAGACCTAATGGTGCAACATGAGGACCTAAATTTTGAACCGGCATAACAAAATCTGAACACGAATATTTTCCCCCAAATTCAGGATCACCTATATCATTCCCATGACAATATGGATATCCAAAATGTTGATCCTTTTCTGTTACTTTATTTAACTCACAAGGAGGTATATTATCTCCTAACATATCTCTACCATTATCTGTAAACCATAATTGTTTTGTTTCTGGATGCCAAGTAAATCCAACTGTATTTCTAACCCCTTTAACATAAATTTCTCTATTTGATCCATCAGAATTCATTCTTGTAATAGAAGCATATATTTCATTTCTACTCTCACAAATATTACAAGGAGCTCCTACAGGTACATACAATTTACCATCGGGACCAAAAGAAATGTACTTCCATCCATGATGTCTGTCTGAAGGAAAATCATCTGAAATCAATATAGGCTCTTCAAGGTATTCATCAAACTTATCTGCATAAGACAAATTTTCTTCAATATTTTCAAATTTCCATATTTTATTTACTTCAGCTACGTATAAATCACCATCATGAAATGCAACTCCATTAGGCATATTCTTTAATTTATTCGTTATCAAATATTTTTTATCTATTACATTATCACCATCAGTATCTTTTAGGGCAAAGACATTATCTTCATTTCTATTTCCAACAAATATGGTTCCTGAAGGACTAATTGCCATTGACCTAGCATTTTCTACATCATCAGCATAAATTTTAATTTCAAATCCTTCTGGTAAAACAATTTTTTCAAGAAATGAATCTATTTCTAAATTCAAAGATGGATTTACAATAATTGAATTAATAAAAATATTTAAAAAAATTATTGACAAAGAGTTAATTAAATTGATAAGAATAATCATAATTACAAATTTTAATCATTCAAAGTTAGTTGATATCACAATATTATATTAATTTTTGAATATAAAATCAAACTAAGCTATGGAACTAATTGATATAATTGTATTTGTAACATATTGTATTGTAATTCTATCACTTGGATTATACGTTTCAAGAGATAAAAAAGGACATCAAAAAAGTGCTGAAGATTACTTTTTAGCTGGAAAATCACTTCCCTGGTGGACTATTGGCGCCTCTCTAATTGCCGCAAATATTTCTGCTGAACAATTCATAGGTATGTCTGGATCTGGATTTGCACTAGGACTAGCAATTGCCACTTATGAATGGATGGCAGCAGTAACTCTTTTAGTAGTTGGTAAATTTTTTCTTCCAATTTTTATTGAAAAAAAAATATATACCATTCCAGAATTTGTTAAAAAAAGATTTAGTAATAATCTTAAAACAATACTAGCTGTTTTTTGGATTTCACTTTTTGTCTTTGTTAATCTAACAACTGTTATGTATTTAGGAGGAAAAGCCATGGATACTATTTTTGGTAATGGAGATGGTAGCATAATTAATATTAGCATTATTGGACTAGGTCTTTTTGCTCTTACATACTCAGTATGGGGAGGACTTTCTGCAGTTGCATGGACAGATGTTGTACAAGTTATTATTTTAATTTTTGGTGGTATACTAATGACCATTATTGCCCTAACATATGTTACACCTGGAGGTGGAATCTTAGATGGTTTAACTCATGTTTATAACGCTGTACCAGAAAGGTTTTCTATGATACTATCCAAAGGAGAAATAATCACTCCTGATGGAAGAGATGCTTGGTTTGATTTACCTGGCATTGCTGTTTTAATAGGTGGAATGTGGATAGCAAATTTATATTATTGGGGTTTTAATCAATATATAATTCAAAGAACACTAGCTGCAAAAAGTCTTAATGAAGCACAAAAAGGAATTGCATTTGCAGCTTTTTTAAAGCTTATTATTCCAATATTTGTAGTTCTTCCAGGAATAATTGCATACGTTATAAACCTTGATCCTAATACTGGTGAATTGTTATCAGTATTACCTGAAGGATTTACCTCATCTGATGGATCAATATTAAATGATAATGCTGCACCTTGGTTAATTAAAAATTATATTCCAGTTGGAATTAAAGGATTAATACTTGCTGCACTTGCTGCTGCTATTGTCTCATCACTAGCTTCAATGTTAAATTCAACTTCTACAATTTTTACAATGGATATTTATAAAGAAATATTAAATAAAGATGCAGGAGATAAAGAAATGGTTTTTGTTGGAAGATTAGTGGTTATAATAGCCCTAATTACATCAATGATAATTGCTCCTCTTTTTGGAAGCTTAGGTCAAGTATTTCAAGCAATACAAGAGTACACAGGTGTTGTTAGTCCAGGAATTCTTGCAGTTTTTATAATGGGATTATTTTTTAAGAAAGCTACAAATAATGCTTCAATTTGGGCAATTTTAATTTCAATTCCAGTAGCAATGTATTTTAAAGTGGTAGCTAAAGGATGGCTCATTTATCTCCCAGAATCTACTCATTCATTATTTATTAATGAAATACCATTTTTACACCAAATGGGGATAACATTTTTAATTACTTTATTAGTCATTTTTGTAATTAGCTATTTAGAAGGATTTAATGATGATCCTAAAGCAATAAAATTATCTAAAAAGCTATTTTATACTAGTCCATCTTTTAATATTCCTGCTTTTGTAGTTTTAATAATAACAGTAATGTTATATACTATATTCTGGTAAAATGATAACACTTAATAAAGAACAAGAAAAGTTTAAAAAAGAATTTCTAAATCCCATAAAATTTTCTTTATATTTTTTTAAAAATGTTCCAATGGGATGGTTTTCTGGAATGAAACTTAAAAAGTTATCAGAAAAAAGTGCTGTTTCATATGTTCCTTTCAAATGGTATTATAGATGGCAAAATAAAAATCCATTCAGATCTATGTATTTTGCAGTACAAAGTATGGGAGCAGAACTTTCTACTGCATCAATAGCTACATTAGCAATAAAAGGAATTAACCCTAGTATGGCATTCATAGTAACTGGTATGAGATCAACTTACTTTAAAAAAGCAACTAGTCATACAATTTTTAGATGTGATGATGGAGAAAAAATTTTCAATGCAGTAACACAAGCTATTAATTCTAAAAAAGGTGTATCTGTTGAAGTTAAGTCTATAGGAAAGCTAGAAGATGGAACAATTGTATCAGAGTTTTTTTTCATCTGGTCATTTAAACAAAGATCTAATGAAGATTAAACTTTCAAAAGAAAAAACCTATAGTATATGTACATGTGGTTTAAGTAAGAAATTGCCCTTATGTGATAATAACCATAGAAAAACTAATAAAATTAATAATACTAATTATAAATCTGTAAAAATAACTCCAAGAAAAGATGCTATTATAGATATTAATTCTTCAACTTGGAAAAATTAAACAGACTCTAAATTCAAAATTGTAATTTCTGGTAAAATTCCTACTCTACCCTGATATCCTAAAAATCCAAAGCCTCGGTTCACATAAATAGACTGATTATTTAATTGATATAAATCAGCCCATTGATCGTAAGCTAATCTTGCTGGACTAATTCTAAAATTTCCTATTTCTATTCCAAATTGAAGGCCGTGTGTGTGACCCGACAATGTTAAATCTATATCATTATATAAAGAAGTAACCTGAGCGTTCCAATGAGAAGGATTATGAGTAAGTAATATTTTAAACTCCTCCTTAGATAAGCCAGAATAAGCTTTATCTAAATCACCATATTTTTGAAATCTTGATGATGCCCAATTTTCTACTCCTAATATAGAAATTTGATCACCGTCAATAGTTATTAATTTATTTTCATTCATCATTAGATTCCACCCAAATTCTTTATGAGCAGAAAGTAAATTTTGAAAATTATTATTTTTTTCATTTTTATTAGACCAAGATGTATATTCTCCATAATCATGATTTCCTAGTACTGAATGTACTCCCAATGGTGCTTTGATTTTACTTAAAATATCTCCCCAACTTTTAAGTTCAGAAGATTTATCATTTACTAAATCTCCAGTAAAAAAAATAATATCTGGTTTTTCATTTATAATCATATCTATTCCACCAATAACAGCTTTAGTATTATTTAAACTGCCAATATGAATATCTGAAATCTGACAAATTTTAATTCCATCAAATGATTTTGGTAATTTATTGAATATTAAATTTTTTCTTCTAATTCTATAATCATAGACATTACTTGAAATTATGCCATATGTTAGAGAAGCAATAGGAAAGCCGTATGCGATTGATGCTGAAATACTTAAAAACTTAGATCTAGAAATTTTACTATCTGAATCTTTATTATTTTTAGATTTAAAAAAATAAAAAATTAATCTTCTTAAATCATCAACTAAAATAAATGGTAGTGAGAATATCTTACAAAAAAAATTTCCAATAATTATATTAAAAATTATTGTTCTAGGATAATAACCTATACTTAGATCAAAAGTAAAAAGTAAAAAATTAGCAATTGTTATAAATGTAAAAAACCAATAAAAAAATAATATATACTTACTAAAGTGAGCATTTAATTTTATAACATTCTTTAATATTTGAAAGAAATAAACATCTAATAAAACTGATAAAAAAGTAAAAAAAAGTAAATAGAGTATTACATTCATAAAAAAAACTATGGTAATCCAAAGTATCTATTAAATTTAACTTGAATAAGATACATTATTGGCACTACTATAAGTGTAGTAAAAGTTGCAAAAGTTAATCCAAAAATAATTGCCCAAGCAATTGGACCAAAGAAAACATTACTATCACCACCCATAAAAAAAGATACTTCATATGATTTAATCAAACTAACAAAATCAAAATTAAAACCAATTGCTAAAGGAAGCAAACCAAGTATTGTAGTTAATGCCGTCAATAAAACAGGACGAAGTCTTGTTTTACCAGCCTCTGCAATACAAAGTTTTATCTCTTCAATAGAAATGATATTTTTTTTATTTTCTAAAATTCTTCTTTTTCGATTAAGTTCAATAAAATCAATTAATACAATTGCATTATTAACTACTATACCTGATAAAGAAATTATTCCAATCATCGTCATCACAACAATAAAATCCATATTAAATAATATTAATCCTACAAATACTCCAATTGTGCTCAATATCACTGATGTCATTATAATAAGAGGCGTTATCAACTTATTAAACTGAGCTATAATAATTATAAAAATTAAAAATAAAGCTATCATTAGAGCATTTGAAAGAAAAGCCATTTCAATTTCCTGTTCTTTTTGCTCTCCACCAAAATTATATTCATAACCATTTGGAAAATTAAATCTTTGCAAAATTTTATCAATTTGTTGATTCACTTCAGTTGGATTATAACCCGAAATAACATTTGAACTAAGTGTAATAACCCTATCAAGATCTTTTCTCTTAACAGAACCATATGAATTACTCATTTTAACAGTAGCAACAGAGCTTATTGGAACCTGATATATTCTCCCATTAGATTGACTTCTAAAAGTTATATTTTTATTCATTAGAGCATCTACATCATATCTATATTTATCATCTAATCGTAGTTGAATTTCATAGTCATCTTCACCAATTTTATATTTTGATATTTCTTTACCAAATAATGAAGTTCTTAATTCACTAGCTAAAATACCTGTTGATAAACCAAATCTTCTAAGTTTTTCTCTATCAAAATCTATTATAAGTTCAGGTTTTCTTGTTGACAAGTCATAAGTCAACTTTTCTATTCCAGAAATACTAGATTCATTAATATAATTTTTTACTTCTTCAACTAGATCTATTAATTTGGAATAATCTGATCCAGACACCTCTAAATGAATTGCTGTTCCAACAGGAGGTCCTCTTCTATCTTTCCCAATCGTAATACTAACTCCAGGGAAATCTCCAATTTTCTCTCTTATTTCCTCCATAATTTTTTCAGTATCAAATCCATTTCTATTTTTATACTCTAAAAAATTTATATTTATTTTAGCCCTATTTGGTGAGTCTCTCATTATAAATGCAGAAGGATCATTAGGATTAAGTGTTCCCTTCCCAACATTTGTAACAACACTTTCAACTATTGAATTATAAGGAGATAATATATTAGAAATTTTCTTTTCGAGCTTAACCGCAAACTTGTTTGTTTCATTTATATCTGTTCCTACAGGTAATTCAGCAAATACATTTATATACTTGGGTAAGTTTTCTGGAAAAAATAAAACTTTTGGTTGAAATACCTGAAATAATTGAATTGAAATAAAAAATAAAAGGAAAGAACCAAAAAGAATTATCAAAGGTCTAATTCCTTCTAGTAAATAATTTATAAATCTACCATAAGCATTTTCTAACCTTGCCAAAAATTTTTCTCTAAACAAAGACGAAAGAGGTATAAATATGAAATAATTTAATGGTATTAATAAAGCAAAGAAAATTAGAAGGTTACCAAACCAAAATATTTTAATAATAAAAATAAAGACTAATCCTATAATAAAGAGCATCAAAAAATTTTTCATGTATTTCGTAAAATTCTTATTTTTTTTATCTTCTACCTTCATCAAAAGAGATATTAAAACTGGGTTAATAACCAAAGCAACAAATAGAGATGAAGTTAACGTTACAATAAGCCCTAAAGGCATAAAACTCATAAATTTTCCTGTTAAACCTGGCCAAAAAACAAGTGGAGCAAAAGCCGCAATAGTTGTTGCAGTTGAAGTGATAATTGGAAGAGAAATTTCACCAATACCAAATTTAGTTGCTTTTAATGGAGAATATCCTTTTTCCATAAACCTATAAATATTTTCAGTTACTACTATGCCATTATCTACTAGTAGACCCAAAGAGATAACCAATGAGAATAATATGATCATATTAATGGGTATATTAATTACTGATAGAATAACAAAAGAAATAGCAAATGATAATGGTATAGATAATCCAACAAAAAGAGCATTTCTAACTCCCAAGAAAAATAAAAGAACAAATACAACTAAAATTATTCCAGAAATAATGTTATTTTCTAATGTATTTACCTGTTCTTTTGTATTCTGAGATTGATTAGCTACTATAAAAATATCAATGTCACTTGGTAACTGAGGTTTTATTTTAGAAATTGCCTCATTAATCATATCATTAATTTTCAATAGATTGCTTCCCTTTCTTTTCATAACATTAACTGAAACTACAGGGTTACCATTTAATCTAAAAAAACTTTCTATTTCTTTATAATCAAATACTACTTCCGCAACATCTTTTAGATATACAATTTTATTATTCTGATTTGAAATAATGATATTTCTAATATCGTCAACAGACTTAAATTCACCTATAATCCTTACAGATCTTCTTATATTGTTTTCAAGCATATTTCCACCTGAAACAGAAATATTTTCATATTTAATAGCATTTTCAATATCATTAAAAGATAATTTTCTAGCTTCTAATTTATAAGGATCTATCTTAACAGCAACTTCTTTTTCTTCAACACCAAAAATTTCAACTTTAGCTATTTCACTTATTTTTTCAATTTCATCCTGTAAAATTTCTGCATAATCTTCAAGCCTTTCAATTGAATATTTACCACTTAATGTTATATGCATTATTGGAAAGTCAGAAAAACTTATTTCATAAATGTTAGGTTCAAAAGGAAGATCATTTGGCAATTCAGTTTTAGCTTTATCAACAGCATCCTTAATTTTTGATTTTGCATACTCAATTTCTATTCCAGATTCAAATTCTGAAATAATTGTTGAAAATCCTTGCATAGAAGTTGATCTTATCTCTCTTACTTCAGATATTATATTTATCTCTTTTTCAATCGGCCTGGTAATAAGATTTTCTATATCAATTGGAGAATTTCCTGGATAAGGAACACCAACTATAACATTTGATTGATCAACTTCTGGAAAACTTTCTTTTGGTAATCTATCATAAGAAATTAAACCTAGAATTGTTAGCATTAATCCTAAAAAAACTATCGTAATTCTATTTTTTAAAGCTAAATCTGATAATCCAAAACTTTTAATTACCTTCTCCTCTATTTGTTTTTTTAAGTTCATTTTAATCTTTTATTATCTGAACATAAGTACCTTCAATTACTTCAGTAGAACCTTTATCAATTATTATTTCACTTCTATCTAATCCTTCTAATATTTCAGATTTATAGTTATATGATTTACCTACAATAACTGGTATTTTTTTTGCAATGATAGTTCCATCAAATTCCTTTATTCCATAAACATACTCCCCCATATCATCACTATAAATAACATTAGATGGAATTAATATTGCATTTGAATTAGAATAATCAACCATTTCAACAACTATTACTTGATTTGGTTTCACCAATTCTTGAAACGATTCAGGAATATTAATTTCAATAGAAAAAGAACGATTTTGAACATCAATAACTTGTCCAATAGATAAAATTTTAGATTCTACCTTAGTATCTGAATTTGGAATTATAATATCAACATTATCATTAATATTAAATTTCCCTATATATGCTTCAGAAGCATCAAGATTAAGATAAGAATCTTCACCACTAAAAATTCGAAAAATTGGTGCAGCAGGAGAAGACATCTCTCCTTCATTCAAAAACACTTTATCAATCATACCATTGAAGGGTGAAACAATCTTATATTTTAATAACTGAATCTTATTAGTTTCAAATCTTTTTAAAAAAGCATCATAATTTGATTTTGATTTAAGGTATTCAATCTCAGATCCTATGTTATTCTCCCAAAGATTTTTTTGTCTCTCATAAATAACTTTGAATAATTCTAAATTTGTTTCAATTTCTAATATTGAGTTATTTAGTACATCAGAATTAATTTCTGCAAGAATTTGTCCTTTAGTAACAGTATCACCCTCTTTCACATAAATTCTTTTTAATCTACCTATCATTTCAGGATTTAAAAGAACATTGCTTCTGGAAAAAACTGTTCCTCTTAACTGCACCTTATGAAAAAATTTGTTTACATCTGGAGAAATTGTTGATATATAAACATAATTTTTCTTATTGAAACCAGAATCTAACAACTCTATCTCTTCTTCTAAATTTTGTATTTCTAGTTTAATATCTAAAAGAGAATTATTTAATTTATCTAATCTATCCTTTTTTGAATCTAAAGTATTAGAGTCGCAAGATGAAAAAATTAATATTAGTAGTAGTAATGTGTATTTGTTCATATGATTAATTATTATATAATGTTCCCAAAGTTTTTTCTAAATTTATTTTTGATATAATTACCTCATATACAGCATTATAATAGTTAGTTTGAGCTTGTTTTAATCCTGCATTTGCATTTAACACTTCAAGATTTGATCCGACACCTTCCTTATATTTTTTTTCCGATGCATTGTATATAGACAATGCTAAATCGAGATTTTTACTTGTTATTTCTAGAGATTCTTTAGAATTAGAATAACCTACTACTGATTGATTTATTTGCAAATCAATTGATCTTTCTAAAAATGAAAGTTGATTATCAATTTGCTCAATCTTATATTTTGACTGATTTATTTTACTTCTCTTCAAGAATCCATCAAAAATAGGTACCACAAGCTTAAGACCAAAAGTTCCGAAATTTTTCCATCTATATGAATCAAAAAACAAATCATAACTTGAAGTCGAGGTATTTAATCCATAATTATAGTTTACATAAATCTGTGGCAAATATTGACTTCTATTATTCTTTAAATCATAACTTTTAAGGTTTCTATCTGTTTTTAAAATAGAATATTCAATTCTTTTATTATAATCAAATTTGGATAGATCAAAATCAAAATTTTCTAAAATATCCTCATCTAAATTTCCTATTAATTTTATTTCCTGACTTAAAGGAATTCCTATTTGAAATTTTAATACAAACAAACTTAAGTCATATAATCTATCAGTTTTAATTTTTTCACTTTGAAGATTATTGTATGAAACAGTTATTCTATCTATATCTAATTTCTCAATAAATCCATTGTCATACAATTGCTTAGATTCTTCTAACAGAGTTGATAATCTTTCAATATTACTATTAACCAAGTCAATTCTAGACTTTGTATTTAATACAGTATAATATGCCTTTGAAACTGATTCATAAATATCTATCTCTGTTCTCTGAGTTAATTTATTTGAAAGTTTTTCAAGTTCCTTAGTAGCTGATAAACCAACAAAATAAGATCCATTAAAAATCATTTGATCTATATTAAAATCAAATCTTCCTTCATAAGTTTGACCAAACTGAACTTCTTGTTCAGTCCCTTCAGGCACTCCTGGCATGAATCTACTAATATCAATTAAACTTTTTTGAACTTCATAATTATATTTTAGACCGCCATCAACATTTATTTGAGGAAGACCAACTGCTAAATATTCTTTAGAAACTGCTTTAGAAATATTTTCTTCTAAAATAGAATTTTTAAGATTTTCATTATTTTTTAGAGCAAGCTCAATACAATCATCAAGTGTTAAATTCAATTGTTGTGAAAATAGAATATTACTAAAAAATAAAAGAGATAATATTAGTGAGTATAATTTCATGTTACTTAATGTATTTTAAAAATGATTTTTCATAAATCTTAAGTCCTTCATTAGTAAGTATTCCCCTCATGAAGTGATCAAAAAATTGTAATTGAACATTGATAATTTCAAATTTCTTATATGGAAATACATTCTGATCAAATGCTAATTCAATTTCTTCTAATCTTAACTTGGTAATTATTATTTCATCGATTTCTTTTCGTATAAATCCTTCTTTTTTACCTCTTTTTATATTCTTTGAAAGAGTTTTAATAAACACTTTCTTTTTTAAATCTTCTGTTATTTTAAATAAATCAGGATGAAATTTTTTTAAATCATGAACAAAAAGAGGATTTATATTTGTTATAGTCTGTCTGAAAAAATTTGACAATTCTAAAAAAAAATCGATAGAATTTTTAGAAGTTTTTTTTATTTTACCAATTTCATTTAAAAGTCCTGACCAATAATATTTTATTGATTCTAAAGCAATACTATGTTTATCATCAAAGTAGTTATAAATTGTTTTTTTTGAAATTCCCAACTCAGAACATATATCATCAATGGTAACTCCCCTTATTCCAAATTTTCTAAATAAAGCATCGGATTTTATAATAATTTTGTTTTTTACGTCCATATAAACTTTGGAAACTATTATATTTCTTTCAGTTTCCAACGCAAACATAGACAAAATATTTTAAAAAAAAATTTCATTTTTTAATCATAAAGATGAATATGAAATAAAAAAATTTATTTTTGTTCATTACAAAATAAAATGATATCATTTTTTAAAAAATCTTCAACAGATTATTATATTATTGATCACTTAAAAAAGTTATCTCAAAACCATATTAATAAACTATGTTGGTTATTTGGAAATGCCAAAATAATAAAATCATCTAGTTTAAAAGGAAAATTTATAGGTCCAAGAAAAGAAATGACCACCCCATGGAGTACAAATGCTGTTGAAATTGCATCTAATATTGGAATCGATTCAATACTTAGAATTGAAAGACTTTATAAGAATCAAAATATTGCTATTGATCCAATGCTTGAATTAGTATATAATAATCCAAATCAAAACATATTTAAAATTAACAGAAAACCCGAAAAAGTAATTGATATTAAAAATATAAAAAATTATAATAATAAAGAGGGTTTAGCACTAAGTGATGAAGAAATAAATTATCTAGAAAATGTAAGCAAAAAACTAAATAGATTTCTAACTGATAGTGAAGTATTTGGCTTTTCTCAAGTAAATTCTGAACACTGTAGGCATAAAATTTTTAATGGGGAATTTATAATTGATGGAAAAAAAATGCCAAAAAGCTTATTTGCTATGATAAAAGAAACATCAAATAAAAATCCAAACAATTTAATTTCAGCATACAAAGATAATGTTGCTTTTATCAAAGGCCCATTAGTTGAATTTTTTACAACTAAAAATAAAGATCGATCAGACTTCTACTATACAAAAAGCATCATATCTTCAATCTCTTTAAAAGCTGAAACTCATAATTTTCCAACAACAGTAGAACCCTTTAGTGGAGCAGCAACAGGATCAGGTGGTGAAATAAGGGATAGAATGGCTGGAGGACAAGCAAGTTTTCCACTTGCAGGAACTGCCGTATATATGACATCCTACCCTAGAATTACTAAATCAAGAACTTGGGAAAAAAATCAAATAAATAAAAAATGGCTCTATCAAAATCCTAAAGATATTTTAGTAAAAGCATCAAATGGAGCTAGTGACTATGGAAATAAATTTGGTCAACCTCTAATAAGTGGAAGTGTTCTGACTTTTGAACACAATGAAAACAAAAACTTAATAGGCTATGACAAAGTAATAATGCTTGCCGGTGGTATTGGGTATGGAAAAGAAAATGAAACTCAAAAAAAAGACGTAAATACAGGTGATTATGTTGTGGTTCTTGGTGGAGATAATTATAGAATTGGAATGGGAGGAAGTGCAGTTTCATCTCTTAATACTGGAGAATTAAAAAACTCAATAGAACTTAATGCTGTTCAAAGATCTAATCCTGAAATGCAAAAAAGAGTTGCTAATGTTATAAGAGCTCTAGCAGAAGAAGATATAAATCCAATATTATCTATCCACGACCATGGAGCTGGAGGTCACCTAAATTGTTTATCAGAATTATTAGAAAATACAGGAGGAGAAATAAATATAAATAAACTACCAATTGGAGATCCTACTCTTTCCGAAAAAGAGATTATAGGGAATGAATCACAAGAAAGAATGGGACTAATTATAAAAAATAATGATTATCCTAAATTACAAAAAATAGCAAAAAGAGAAAGATCTCCGCTTTATCATGTGGGTTATGTAAGAAATAATAAAAAACTAGTTTTTAAAGGCAAAAATAAAAGAAATCCAATTGATTTAGGATTAGAAGATTTTTTTGGATCATCACCTAAAACAACAATAAATGATAGAAAAATAAAAACTAAATATAAAGAACCTAAATATTTTCAAAAATTAATAATAAAATACTTAGAAAATGTCCTTTCATTAGAATCTGTTGCTTGTAAAGACTGGTTAACAAATAAAGTTGATAGATGCGTCACAGGAAGAGTTGCAATGCAACAAACCGTTGGTGAAATACAATTGCCATTAAATAATTTAGGAGTAATGGCACTTGATTTTAAATCTAATAAAGGTATCGCAACCGCTATCGGATTTTCTCCTATAGTTTCTTTAATTGATGAAAAGAAGGGAGCAAAAATAGCTCTCTTAAAATCTTTAACAAATATTATATGGGCACCTATTGAAAAAGGAATTACAAATATTTCATTAAGTGCTAATTGGATGTGGCCTGCTAATAAT
>JAYZHG010000094.1:0-6437 GCA_036166735.1 Bacteroidota bacterium
TTTTTGTATTATGAAATTTAAATTTTTAATAATTCTATCATTCTTATTATTAACACTGAATATAGGAATAGCCCAAAAAAAAGAAAAAATTAAATATCAGGCAGATGAATTAAAATATTCAAGAAAAAACAAAGAACCTGTGAGAAAGCTTTTAAATAATGTAATTTTTAGACAAGGCACATTAATCATAAAATGTGACTCAGCTAATTTTTACAATAAAAGAAATATAATGGAAGCATATGGTAATATTATTATTACCGATGTAGACTCATTAAAAATATCTGGAAATAAATTAATTTATGATGGTAACAATAAAATAGCAAAACTTAGAGAAAACGTTATATATAACAAAAAAGATTATAATTTAGAAACGAATTATCTAGATTATAATATTACAGATAAAATTGGAACATTTTATGAAAAAGGTGTTCTTACAGAAAAAGAAAATACTCTTATAAGTAAAAATGGAATTTTTTATGCACAAAAAAAATATTCAATATTTTATAATGCTGTTGAATTTAATGGACCCGAATATATACTAAAAACTGATTCATTAAAATATAATTCAACAAACGAAGTATTAGAAACATATGGTTTTACAGAAATATTCACAGAAGATAGCATATACGTAGAAGCCCTTGGAGGAAATTTTAAAACTAAAAAGAAATCATCTTTACTTTTAATGAGTATAGTAGAAACAAATAATTATATCTTGGAAGCAAATGAAATTAATTTAGATAATGAAACAATGTTTTATTATGCTAATAATAATGTAAACTTAAAAGTTAAAGATTCGGATTACATTGTTTCCGGAACTCAAGGTTATTACGATAAAAAGAAAAATATTACTAAAATTTATGGTGATCCTTTACTAAAAAAAGTATTTCAAAACGATACTTTTTATTTATCATCCGACACCATTGTTGCATTGGATGATTCTATCAATTTAGATATGATTATAGCATATAACAATGTAAAATTTTATAAAAAAAATTTTAAAGGTAAAACTGATTCCATTTCTTTTATTATTGAAGATTCATTAATAAATATGTTTAACAATCCAATTATATGGAATGGTGACAACCAAATTACATCTGACTCCATAAACTTTAAAATTTATGACAACACCATTGAAGAAATGAATTTAATTAAAAATGCATTTATTGTGTCTCGAGATTCTATGAAAAACTTTAATCAAATTAAAGGAAGAAATATGAAAGCATTTTTTGACGATTCTAATTTTTTAAAAAACATCAATGTTAATGGAAATGGTGAAACTGTTTATTTTGCATTAAATGAAACTTCAGATAAAATCCTAGGACTAAACTATATAATTTGTAGTGACCTAAAATTGAATTTTAATAAAAGTGAAATACAAAATATAATATTTTTTAAAAATCCTAAAGCCAAACTAATACCACCTCATGAAATTAAAGAAGAAGATTTATTTTTAAAAAATTTTAATTGGAGAGAAAAAGAAAAACCTAAAATTCAAGATGTAGTTCATTATTTTAGAAAAAAGATATATTTGCGCAATGAAAATTAATATCAAACTCTTTTTATTATTTATATCAATTATATTGATTTCATCATGTAGTGATTATAGAAAAATCCTTAAAACTCCAGGATTTGAAAAAAAACTTGAAGCTGCATTAGAGTATTATGAAGAAAAAGAATATTATAAATCAAGCACTCTTTTTCAAGATATTAAACCTCTAGTAAAAGGTAGTGAAAAATCTGAAATTGTAGACTTTTACTTTGCTTATTCTCTATACAATTTAAAACAATATGAATTAAGTGCTAAATATTTTAAAGAATTTATAGAACTGTTTTCAAGAAGTGATAAAGTTATTGAAGCAGAATATCTATATGCTTTCTCCCTTTATAAAGAATCTCCAAACTCAAATTTGGATCAATCAAATACAATTGAAGCAATAAATGCAATTCAAAATTTTATAAATAAGTATCCATACAGTGAATTTTCTAAAGGAGCAAATGAATTGATTGATGAATTACAAATAAAATTAGAAACAAAAAATTTTGAAAATGCTAAACAATATTATAAAACCAGAATGTATAAATCAGCTATAATTGCATTAAATAATTTTGAAAATGATTTTCCAGATTCATCTTATAATGATGAATGTAACTACTTAAAAATAATATGTCAATACCTTATAGCAAAAAATAGTTTTGATGATTTAAAAAAAGAAAGATATAAAAAAGTGACAGAATATTACTTAAAATTTGTTGATAAATATCCTAATAGTTCATTTATAACAGAAGCAGAAAAAATGTATATTGAAAGTTTAAATTTATTAACTAAATTTGCAGAATAAAAAATTAAATATATGAAAATAAAATCATCAATAACTCAGTTTAATATAGAAAGAATTGCTTCTAAAACTGGAAATATTTATAAATCTGTTAAAGTAATAGGAAAGAGAGCAAGACAACTTTCTGCTGTTCAGAAAGAAGAACTAAATGAAAAATTAGCTGAATTTGCTTCAGATATTGACAACCTGGAAGAAATTTTTGAAAACAAAGAACAAATTGAAATCTCAAGATATTTTGAAAGATTACCAAAATCTTCAACTGTTGCTGCTGAAGAACTCATTAATGATGAGCTTTTTTTTAGAGATCCTGAGGATAAAGATGATTCTATTTCAAATGAATAGAAATTATTCATTGATTTAATAATGAAAATATATATATTTTTCTTTATTTATCTCCTTACTAATTGTGCTTATTCACAAGAACTTAAAACTAAAGTCTTAGTTAATACTGAACAATTACAATCATCTGAAAGTTATATATTTGAAGAGCTTAGAAATAATATTGAACAATTTCTAAACAATCAGATATGGACTAATGATAAATATTTAAATGAAGAAAAAATAAATTGTAATTTTATTATAAATATTTTAAATGAACCATCTACTGGTTTATACGAAGCTACGGTTCAAATTGTATCATCTAGACCTATTTATAATACATCTTATGAGAGTATAATACTTAATCATGGAGATCGAGAATGGATATTTGAATACGTAACATCTCAAAATATTGAATATATAGAAAATGGATTAAATGACAATTTATCCTCTTTATTGTCATTTTATGCTTATATAATAATTGGAATGGATAACGATTCATTTGAAAATTTAGGTGGAAATAAAAATTTTGAAAAAGCATGGCAAATATTAAATAATTCTCAAGAATCAGGTTATAAAGGATGGGATCAATTTGGTTCTAAACAAAATAGATATTGGTTATGTGAAAATTTTATTAATCCAGAATTTAAAATAGTTAGAGAATCCATATATAATTATCATATTAATGGAATGGACAATTTTTACTCAGATTCTAATAAATCACGATTAATTATTTTAAAAAGCTTAGAAGAAATAAATAAAATAAATAAAAACAAATTCAATTCTACAATTATAAATATCTTTCTAAATGCAAAATCTGATGAATTAACTAATATCTTTCTAAATGGTAGTCTCGACACAAAAAGAAATGCTTATAACATACTAACAGAATTATCACCTAGCAGAAGTGATCTATTTAATAAAATATTGGAATAATTCATGTCAATAAAAGAAAAATTAATTCCTCCATTTTTAAAGAAATATATCATATTTTATAAAGAAAATGGATTTAAAAAAACGGTAAAAAAACATGGTTGGAAATTATTTATTATAATATTTATGTATTATTTAATTAGAGATTCAATTCTTTATATAATAATTCCTTACTTTGCTTTAAAAGGAGTTTTTAATTTTTAGAATAATATGAACAATTTACTAAAAGGGAAAAAAGGTATAATTTTTGGAGCTCTAGATGAAAAATCTATTGCTTGGAAAGTTGCGGAAAAATGTAAAGATCAAGGAGCAATATTCACACTTACAAACGCACCAATTGCACTTAGAATGGGTCAAATTAATAAACTATCCAAAAAATGCAATTCTAAAGTTATTCCAGCTGATATTACATCAATTAATGATTTAGATAATTTATTTAAAGAATCAATTAAATCATTAGGAGGTAAATTAGATTTTATTTTACATTCAGTTGGTATGTCTCCAAATGTTAGAAAGAAAAAAGAATACGGAGATTTAAATTATGAATGGTTTCAAAAGACTTTAGATGTGTCAGCAATATCATTCCATAAAATTATGCAATTAGCTGAAAAAAATAATGTATTAAATAAATGGTCTTCAATATTAGCATTATCCTACATAGCCGCTCAAAGAACATTTCCTTTTTATTCAGATATGGCAGACGCAAAATCTCTTCTAGAATCTATCACAAGAAGTTATGGATATAGATTAGGAAAATTAAATAAAACACGAGTAAATACTATATCCCAATCACCTACAATAACTACAGCAGGATCAGGAATTAAAGGATTTGATTCTTTTTTTAATTTTGCTGAAAAAACGTCTCCTCTTGGAAATGCTTCAGCTGAAGAATGTGCAAACTATTGTGTTTTTCTTTTCTCTGATTTGAGCAAAAAAATTACCATGCAAAATTTATTCCATGATGGAGGTTTTTCGAACACAGGAATTTCTGAAGAAATAATGGATGAATTAAACCCCTAATGTTCATATATCCAAATGCAAAAATAAATATAGGTTTAAATATCATTTCAAAAACAAGTGATGGTTATCATAATATTGAATCATGTTTTTGCCCAATAGATCTACATGATATAATAGAATTAAAAATATCAAACAAAACATCTTTATCTACCTCTGGCATAATTATTCCTGGAAATTCAAACAATAATTTGATTATTAAATCAATTAAATTATTTAATCCTAAACTCAATTTTAAAATTCATTTACATAAAAATATACCCATAGGAAGTGGATTAGGAGGCGGATCTTCTAATGCTACCTTTTTATTAAAATATCTAAATAATAATAAATATTCAAATGATGAAATCATGAATATTTCTAAAAAAATTGGAAGTGATTGCCCATTTTTTTTGGAAAATAAAAATAAATACATAACAGGTAAAGGTGAAAAAATGGAAAATATTAATATAGATTTAAATGATAAAAAATTAATTATAATCATACCAAAAAAATCTATTCCAACTATTGAAGCTTATGATAATATCAAACCCAAAAAATCGCATTTTAAATTAAAAGAAATTCTTGAAAACGAATCTTTAGAAAATTGGAAAAATTATGTAAAAAATGATTTTGAAACCTATACATTTTCAAAAATTAATGAATTAAAAAAAATAAAAAATCATCTTTATGATCTAGGAGCAACTTTTGTAAGTCTTACTGGAAGTGGATCAGCAATTTATGGTATTTTTAATAATACAAAAAATATAATAATTAATAATAAATATAGATCAATAAAATCTAAAATAATTGGTTAAAATGTTTCCAACCAAAAGATTTTAATTCATTCTCCTTACCATTTGATAATACTATCTTTTTACTTTTATCTTTAGTAAAATATCCTATAGGTTTAATATCAATATTATTTTTTTTAATTAATTCGTACTCATTAGGAGTTATAGAGAACAATAATTCATATTCTTCACCCCCATTTAATGCACAATTTGAAAAATTTAAATCAAATTCTTTCGCAACTAATTTTGTTTCTTCTAATATAGGTAACTTTTCTTCAAATATTTTGGCCCCTAAATTAGACGCTTCAGATAAATGAAGAATTTCTGAAGCTAACCCATCAGAAATATCAATCATGGATGATGGTATTATTTTATATTCCTTTAATATATTGATTATGTCAACCCTAGCAACAGGTCTTAATTGTTTTTCAATGATATTTTTATAAATATTTAATTTTGGTTGCATTTCTGGATTATTTAAAAAAACTCGTTTTTCTCTTTGCAAAATTTTTAATCCTAAAAAGGATCTACCAAGATCTCCACTTACACACAACACATCATGTTCTTTAGCACCACTTCTTAATGAAATATTTTTTTTTAATACTGTTCCTATAGCCGTACAAGATATAACCATACCCGTAATTGATGATGTTGTATCACCCCCTACTAGATCAACAAAATATTCATCACAAGCAATTTTTATACCATCATAAAATTCATCAATGGCTTTCAAAGAAAATTTACTACTTAGTCCAATATTTAATATAATTTGATTTGGACAGCCATTCATTGAATAAATATCTGAAAGATTTACAACCACAGATTTATATCCTAAATGTTTTAAAGGGAAAAAAGATAAATCAAAATGAACACCTTCTATTAACATATCTGAAGTAATTAATGTCAATGATTTTGAATTATCAATTATTGCACTATCATCTCCTATTCCTATAATTGTTGATTTTCTATTACTATTAAATTTTGAATCTATTCTATTAATAAGTCCAAACTCTCCAATTTCTTCTATTTTTTTTATTTTCATTGTATATATTAATTAATA
>JAYZHG010000095.1:0-9029 GCA_036166735.1 Bacteroidota bacterium
ACTTAAAGCATCTCCATTAAATTCATCATGCCATAAACAATTTGGACATAAATCATCAGAAAGATCATCTCCAAAAGAAAAACCATCCAAATTATCATCTTTACAGGCTAATAATAAAACAACAGAAAGTAATATCTTTTTCATATTTAAATACTTTATTATATCTATGAATAATTGATAAAACTAATTATTTTTGAGCGAATTATTAAATAATGGATATTATCAATTTTTTATTCTCAAAATAATTTGAGAGGGCCCATAGCTCAGTTGGTTAGAGCACCCGGCTCATAACCGGTAGGTCCCAGGTTCAAGTCCTGGTGGGCCCACGACAAACCCTATTTCTAGCAAATAGAGATAAGCAATAGTATCACTTAAGTATATGAAAAAGATAAAAAATCCCAATTTATTAAAAAATCAATTTTTTATTAATAATAAGTGGGTCAATTCTTTTTCTAATAAAAAATTTCCTGTTTATAATCCTTTAGATCAATCATTAATAGATCAAATTTCAGATTGTGGCGAACAAGAAACTAAAGATGCTATCCAAGCTGCCAATGACGCTTTTATATTATGGAAATCACATACTGCTAATGAAAGATCAAATATTATTAAAAAATGGCATGATTTAATTCTTGAAAATAAGCATGATCTTGCTTCAATTATAACCTTGGAACAAGGCAAGACTTTAAAAGAATCTCTTGGTGAAATTTTATATGGAGCCTCTTTTGTAGATTGGTTTGCTGAAGAAGGGAAAAGAATATATGGGGATACTATTCCTTCTCATGATTCAGATAAAAGAATCATAGTTTTAAAACAACCTATTGGTGTAGTTGCAGCTATTACTCCTTGGAATTTTCCTAATGCAATGATAACTCGCAAAGTGGCTCCAGCATTAGCTGCGGGTTGTACTGTTGTAATAAAACCGGCTGAAGATACCCCTCTTTCAGCATTGGCACTTGCTGAACTTAGTAAGGAAGCTGGATTTCCGTCCGGTGTTTTTAATGTAATTACTACCAGTGATCCTGATAAAGTAGGAAAAATTTTAACCACATCACCTCAGGTAAAAAAAGTATCTTTTACTGGATCTTCTGAGGTGGGAAAGATTTTGATGAAACAGTCTGCTTCTACCGTAAAGAAACTCTCTATGGAGCTAGGAGGAAATGCTCCCTTTATAGTTTTTGATGATGCTGATATTGATTTGGCAGTTGAAGGAGCAATAATATCTAAATATAGAAACTCAGGTCAGACTTGTGTTTGTGCTAATAGAATTTATATCCAATCAGGAATTTACGATTTATTTGTTGAAAAATTCATTAAAGCTGTTCGTAAACAAAAAACAGGATCAGGATTTGATGAAAATGTTTCAATTGGTCCTTTAATTAATAAACAAGCACTTATTAAAGTAAAAAAACTATTAAAAGATGCGCAGAATAAAGGAGCTAAGATATTATTGGGAGGTAAAGAACATAAAAAAGGAAACAATTTTTTTGAACCTACCGTGGTCACTAATATTTCTAATGATATGTTAATTAGTTCAGAAGAAATTTTTGGTCCTATTGCTCCAATCTATTTATTTGAAGAAGAAGAAGAAGTTATTGAACTTGCAAACGATACTTCTGCAGGACTCGCTGCCTATTTTTATGGAAAAGATAATAGTCAAATTTGGAGAATTGCAGAAGCTTTAGAATATGGTATGGTGGGAATAAATACCGGATTTATTTCAACTAATTTGGCTCCTTTTGGAGGTGTAAAAGAAAGTGGGTTTGGAAGGGAAGGATCAAAATATGGTATAGAAGAATATCTAGTTTTAAAATATGTATGTATGCAAGTTTAAATGGTTTTAATTCAACACTTATGTTATAAATATTATTTGGGTAAATCAGAATTTATTTTTTACCTGTGCTTGATGTTTCCTATTATATTAATTTCTCAGCCTAGTTTAGAAACCTTAACAAAAAACATTCATTATAGGCAAATAGGTCCTTCACGCCAAGGAGGTCGTGTCGTATCTATTGCTGTATCTCAACAAAACCCTTTTACATTTTATATGGCTGGTGGTCCTGGTGGTGTATGGAAAACTGAAAATAATGGTAACACTTTTTATCCAATCTTTGATAATGAAAATATCTCTTCTATAGGTGATATTACCTTGGCTCCCTCCAATGATAATATTTTATGGGTAGGTACAGGTGAAGCTAACCTTAGAAATAGTACCTATTATGGAAATGGAGTATATAAATCTTTAGATGCAGGTAAAACTTGGCAACATATGGGCTTAAATGAATCCCATCATATAGGTAGAGTACTTATCCATCCTAAATATCCAGATATTGTCTATGTAGCCGCTCAAGGACATTACTATTCTGAAAATCCAGAAAGAGGTATTTATAAAACGATAAATGGAGGAAAAACATGGAAAAAGTCACTTGAAATAGAAATAAATGATCGACATATTGGAGCTACAGAAATAAAAATGGACAATAACAATCCAAATATATTATATGCTGTAACCTATGATAGGTTACGAACTCCTTGGATGTTTAAAAATAATGGAGAAGGTAGCTCTATATATAAATCGTCTGATGGTGGAGAATCTTGGAAAAAATTGACTAATGGGTTACCTAGTGGAAAATTAGGTAAAATTGGAATTGATATCTATAATAAAAATCCTAATATACTTTATGCAAATATAGATAACGCAAACCCTAACCCTAATAACAATCGACCAGTTCTGCATGAAATATACCGAAGTGACGATGCTGGTGAATCTTGGTATAAAGTAAGTGCTGATGGAGAAAGTATTGGTAATCGTTCTAATTATTATGGGCAAATTATAATAGACCCTAATGATCACCTACATATTTATGTCTTAAGTCCAATTGTTCATGAATCATTCGATGGAGGTAAAACTTGGGGACAATATATTCGCTATGGAGGAGATAATCATGTACTTTGGATAAACCCTAATGATTCTAGGCATATGATGATGGGTTATGATTATGGTATGGCAATTACTCATGATCAAGGCAAAAATTGGTATCATCCAGATGAAATACCTATGGGACAATTTTATGCAATAGGGGTAGATATGGATTACCCATATAATGTTTATGGAGGTACGCAAGATTTTGGTTCTTGGAAAGGTCCAAGTACAAAAAAAGGACGTTTTCCTATACGATTTGAAGATTGGGAACATATAAATGGTGGTGATGGTTTTTATAACTTAGTAGATCCAGATGATAGTAGATGGCTGTATTCAAGTTCTCAATTTGGACATATTACTCGTATTGATCAAAAAACAGGATCTAGAAAAACAATAGTTGACGATAGAAATGATGATTTTCGTTTTAATTGGAATACTCCATTATTAATTTCACCTCATAATTCTAAAACATTATATGTAGGAGCGCAACTAGTATTACGTTCTATTAATCAAGGAGAAAGCTGGGAAAATATAAGCCCCGACTTAGCTGGTTTTGATATAGATAAAAAAGGTTTTGGCCCTTTTATATATGGTACACTTACAACTTTAGATGAATCCCCAATAGAAGAAGGCGTCATATGGACAGGTTCAGATAATGGAAACGTTCATATAACTCGAGATGGAGGAAAAATTTGGACCAAATTAAATAGCAACATTGTAGGAAATCCTGGTTATTGGGTTAGCCGAATAACTGCATCAAATCATATACCTGGCACTGCTTATGTGACTTATTCAGGATTACGAAGAGATGATTTTAGACCTTTTATTTTTAAAACAGAAGATTTTGGTAAAACCTGGGTTTCTCTCGTTTCAAACTTACCAAATGAATCTATAAATGTGATTAAAGAAGATTATAAGAATCCTAATCTCTTATTTTTAGGTACAGATAAAGCGGTCTATACAAGTTTAAATAATGGTAATAGTTGGATAAAACTTAAAAATAATATGCCGACAATTCCTATACATGATTTAGTTATTCATCCTAGAGAAAATGATTTAGTAGTAGGAACACATGGCCGCAGTATTTACATAGCAGATATTTCCCCTCTTCAAGAATTAACAGATGAAATTTTAGAAAAAGATGTTTATCTATTTGATATTGAGCCTAAAATACAATGGAGAATGGTTAGTCAGCCTGCTGTAAGTGCTCAAAATTTTGTGGGTGAAAATGAACCAGCTGGTATTACAATTAATTATTATTTAAAGGAAAAGGTAGTTGTAAATAAAATAAAACTAACCATATATGACGGAGAAGAAGTAATAGATGAACTTTTAGGTACAAATAAGATAGGTATAAATAGTATACAGTGGGGAATGACAAAACGTAAATATAGAACTTCTGAAGAAAAGATTGAATGGGAAAAAGAGCAAAAACTTATTAAAGAAGAGCCAGAGTTTTTCGATTATTATGATGCTGTAGAAATATTTCCTTTACCCAATGAAGAAGTAGATAAATATGGACGTTCTTTACGAACTCGTGTACATCCTTTACCAGGCAATACCCATCAAGATTATAAATATTATAAAGTACCACCTGGTGATTATAAAATCGTACTTACAATAGACGAAATAAGTCAAAGTAAAAATATTTCTATTCTAAAAGACCAATGGTACAAATAGATAAACAATGAGTAAAATATACCAAACTATTATTTTTGGCTTAGCTATTTCTATAATCACATTTTCATGCAATAACGATGATAATGAAAATTTATCTCAAGAAAATAATACTACTCTACCAAATAGCATTATATTTAAAAATATTCCTTCTGGAACATTTTTGATGGGAGGAACAACTATTCATAATGATGCACCAATAGTTAGCGTTACTTTATCTGCTTTTCAAATTTCTCAAAAAGAAATTACTAATAATGAATACATTGATTTTTTAAACTCTGCTTATTCAAATAATTGGTTAACTGTTTCTGCTAAACAAGTAAATGATCCATGTGGGTCATACACTGAAAATATGGTTATTGGTAAAGGAAATGCACCAAATGCAGGAGAAGTCTTCTTACAATTAGGAGAATCAGGAGGATGTACTAGTAATGGAGAAGAAGAACATATAAATAATAAAAGTTGGATATCATTCAACACTTCAAATAACACTTTTGAACTATTAGATGCATCAAAAGCAGATTGGCCCGTTAATTGGATTAAATGGTATGGTGCTTATGCTTTTGTTCAATATTATAATGTTAGTCTTCCAACAGAAGCACAATGGGAATATTCTGCTAGAGGTGGACAACAATTAAAATACCCTACAGATGATGGAACACTTTCTTTAAGTAAAGCAAATTACAATGGAGAAACGCCTGGTATTTATAATCCAGATGGACATTCTTTTGCTGTAGGATCTTATAATCCAAATCCATATGGATTATTTGATATGGGGGGAAATGTGTGGGAATGGTGTCAAGATTATTATAGCAATTCTTTTTATTCAGATAATGTTATAGACCCAATGAATACAATAGCTGGAATTAACTCAAAAAGAGTAAGAAGAGGAGGATCTTGGAATTATCATTCTGCTACATTATTAACATATGCTCGAGCGTCTGACTTTGAAAATAGAGGAAATAATCATTTTGGATTTAGAATTGTTAAAAATTAATTGTAAAAAATATATAAACCATTTATATCCTTTCATAATTATCCACAGTCAAATCACTTTTGACTTCACCAGTATGTTTAGTATTACTAGGTTCAAACAATAATAACCAAACTTCTTCTTCAGCTATTGGTTTATGTTCAATTCCTTTTGGAACAACTAACATTTCACCTTCATTCAATTCAATAATTTTATTAGAAAATTTAACCTTTAAAGTTCCTTTAACTATAAAAAATAGTTCATCTTCATTTTTATGAGTATGCCAAACAAATTCTCCTTTAACTTTAGCAAGTTTAATATCTTGTCCATTTAATTCAGCTATTATTTTGGGACTCCAATGATCTTTAAATAAATCAAATTTATCACCAATATTTATTTTTCTGATTTTCATTAATTTAGATTTTAAAGAAAAATTTAAGAATCTAATATAAATCTATCAAAACTAGAAAGAAAGAATTTGGAGAAGTAAGAATAAAATTTATCTTTGACCATGAAAAAATTTAGACCACATTGTTTTCTATTTTTAGACATTGATAATACCTATATATTTTAACTTGATTTTTCTATTACAAATTAACTATGATAAATAGTCATAATCCTCAAAAATTTACAGGTCATACCCAATTAAAAACATCTCCATTCTTTGAAAGAACAAGTAAACTAAACCAATCTCAAGAATGGCGACGTTGGGGCGGATATCTGGCAGCTACACAATATGATTTACATCATGATAACGAATACTTTGCTATTAGAACAAAAGCTGCACTTTTAGATGTATCCCCATTATATAAATATAGTATAAAAGGTCCTGATGCTCAATCATTTATAGATAAGGTGGTAACAAGAAATATTAATATTTGTGAAATAGGTCAAGTTATGTATACTCCATGGTGTGATGAAAAAGGAAAAGTTATAGATGACGGCACAGTTCAACATCTTAGTGAAAATAATTTTCGACTTACAAGTGCAGAACCTAATTTAACATGGCTTTTAGATAATTCAAGTGGAATGAATGTTAATATTAAAGATGATTCGAACAACATAGCAGCATTAGCTCTTCAAGGTCCAAACTCAAGAGATATACTTAATTGTATTTCATTAAAATCTCTTAACAATTTAAAATTTTTTCGTCTTATAGATACTAAACTTAATGGAATCCCAGTAACTATTTCTAGGACTGGATACACAGGTGATTTAGGTTATGAAATTTGGATAGATCCATCAAAATCAATAGAAATATGGGATATGCTTATGAAATCTGGAAAATCTTACGGAATAACACCTGTTGGACTTAATGCACTTGATATATCTCGTATTGAAGCTTCTTTAATACTTTTAGATGTTGATTATATTTCATCAAAGCATGCTCTGATTGAGAATCGCAAATCATCTCCCTATGAATTGGGATTGGATTGGACAGTAAAAATGAAAGGAAATGATTTTATTGGGAAAAAAGCTCTAGAATTAGAAAAAAAATCACCAAGCAATTGGAAATTTAGAGGAATTGAAATTCAATGGGAATCTCTAGAAAAAGAATATAAAAAAGTAGGACTTCCTCCTGGACTTCCTGGTATGGCATGGCGTACAAGTACCCCTCTATACTTTAAAAATAAACAAGTGGGTTATGCTACAAGTGGATGCTGGTCGCCAATTCTTAAATGCTACATTGCATTAGCCCATATACATGTAGATTATGCTGATATCAATTCTTGTTTAGATTTTGAAATAAAAGTCGAACATTTTCGTAAGCTAACTCCTGCAATTGTTGTTGAAACTCCATTTTATAATCCGAAAAGAAAAATATCATGTCCAAATTAAGTAAATACGATGCTATAATAATAGGTGGTGGACATAATGGTCTCACTGCTGCTGCATATCTAGCAAGAGCAGGAAAAAAAGTCTTAGTTTTAGAACGTCGTTATGTTTTAGGTGGAGCAGCTGTAACAGAAGAAATATTTCCTGGTTTTAAATTTTCAGTTTGTTCATATGTTATAAGTCTTTTAAAATCCAATGTCATAAGAGAACTAATGCTTCCACGATTTGGTCTTGGAATTCTTCCACTCGAAAGCACATTTACACCTCTAGATAATGATTATTTATTTAGAACTTCTGATGGAGACCAAACGTATAAAGAAATTTATCGCCATTCTCCTAAAGATGCTGAAACTTATAAACGTTTTGGTCCTCTTATGGGACAAATTGGTATGGCAGTAAGACCAATATTAGAAACTATCGCTCCAAACCCACTAAATCCTAGCATTTCTGATTTAATGGCTCTAAAAAAACTTCTTAATCATGTAAAAGGATTAAGCAATGAACATTTTGAATACCTATGTAAACTTATGACTATGAGTTCAGCTGATTTTTTAGATGAATGGTTTGAATTTGAACCTTTAAAAGCAACAATGGCTGCAAGTGGTATTATTGGAACATTTATGGGTCCACGTTCACCTGGATCAGCATACGTTATGTTGCATCACTATATGGGTGATATTGATGGTGCATTTAGAGCATGGGGTTTTCAGAAAGGTGGTACAGGAGAACTAAGTATGACTATTGCACGCTCTGCACAACATTTTGGTGCAGATATCATGACAGAAGCACCTGTAAATAAAGTTATAACAAAAAATGGCAAAGCAATAGGTGTAGCTTTAGAGAATGGTGATGAATACAAATCAAATATTGTTATTTCTGGACTAGATCCTAAGCTTACATTTCTAAAACTTGTTGATGAAAAAGAATTACCATCTGATTTTGTTCAAGATATTAAAAATTTTAAAATTCGTGGATCTTCTGGAAAAGTAAACCTCGCCTTAGATGGACTTCCAAATTTTACATCTCTTCCAGGAGATGGACCTCATCTTCGAGGAGCTATTTCAATAAGTCCTAATTATAATCATCTAGAAAAAGCGTATGACGATGCTAAATATGGAAACTTTTCTAAAGAACCCTATATGGATATTATCCTACCATCAGTTTTAGATCCAGATATGGCACCCCCTGGAAAACATGTTATGTCATGTTTTGTTCAATATGCACCTTATGATATCAAAGGTGGATGGAATGATTCAAAAAGAGAGGCTTTTGGGGATGCTGTAATTAATACTCTCGCTCGTTATGCTCCAAACATCAAAGATATAATTTTGCACAGACAAGTTCTAACACCAAAAGATTTAGAAACCACATTTGGTTTAACAGAAGGAAATATATTTCATGGAGAGCTCACACTTCAACAATTATTCTCTCTAAGACCAGCTGTTAAATGGGCTGATTACACAACACCTATAAAAAATTATTTTCAATGTGGGTCTGGTACTCATCCTGGTGGCGGGATTACCGGTTCTCCAGGAGAAATGGCAGCTAAAAAAATATTAAAAATATGGTGACAAAAGAATACGATATTATTATAGTGGGTGGTGGTATTAATAGCCTTAC
>JAYZHG010000096.1:0-22724 GCA_036166735.1 Bacteroidota bacterium
AAAGTAACTAGAATAGGTAATACCTGATTTTTATTTTTTTCTATTTTCTCTTTACACGATAGTACTATTATAAAAAAGAAAAATAAAATATAATTTATTAGGTAGTTCAATTTTTAGTAGTGTTGTAAAAATAATTCAATATTAATTAAATGAAAAAACAATTTATATTCATTCTTTTCTTTTTATTCTCATCATTCGTTTCTTTTTCTCAGTCATTTAATTCTGTCATAACTGTTAATGGTCTTACTTGTGCTATGTGTTCATTTTCTACTCAAAAAAGTTTAGAAAAACTTGATTTTATTAAAGAAATAACTGCTGATTTAGAATCTACTTCATTTAAGTTAGTTTTTGATGATAGTAAATTTATAGATTTTGATATGATTCAAGATAAAGTTGAAGATGCAGGCTTTTTTATTGGAGGTATTAAAATAAATTTTGATGAAAAATTAAATCCAAATAATAATGATCATAAAGTTTATAATAATAATCTCTTTCATTTTATTATAAATAATGATATAAATTCAAGTACATATAATTTAATTGATAAGAATTTTATTTCAGATATTGATTTCAAATCATTTAGTCAGTTTACTTCACATGCTTGCTATTTAACTGGAGCTCATAATGAATCCTGCTGTTCAAATCATGAAAATTTAAAATCTAAAAAGGTATTTCATCTAGAGCCTGATTCTGAATAGTTGAAAAATTTAATTTTAATATTTTTTTTACTTGTAAGTAATATAATTTTCTCACAAGAGCTATATATAAATTCGGAGCCTGCAAGTTTAATTCCTAAAGGTTCAAAGGTTGTGAGTTTAGTTAATTCAAACATATTTCTTAATGGTGTAGATGGTTTAGATAATGGTGAAGGTACTGCGACATTACTAACATCTTCTTTATCATATGGCATCTCTAAGAGACTAATGTTAAGAGTTAGCTTGCAATTTGCTAATAATCCACTTGTTGATTATTATCCTAATTGGCGTTTTAATGGATTTAAATTTTATTCTAAACAAAGAATTTTATCTAGTGATAGACCAAAGTACCACACGAGACTATCTTCTTTTATTACAGGATCTTATCATAATGATAAGTTTATGAAAAACAATTTAGATATCGATATTCAAGATTCTGGCCTTCAGTTTGGCCTTATTGGAACACAACTAGTTAATAAGTTTGCTATATCTATAACCTCAGGTTTAGGATTTTATACAAAAGAAGATTTAAATGTATTTATGAATTCTTTTTCGTTGGGTTACCTGGTTTTACCAAGAAAATATAAATCATATAAACAAACAAATTTTAATGTTTACCTGGAATATAAGACAAACACAATATTGAATAATTCTTTTCCGGATAGATATTATAAATTTTCGTCAACAATTGCTCCTGGCATTCAATTTATTCTTTTTTCTAGATCAAGACTTGATTTTAGTTATAAAATCAGAAAGGCTAATACTCCAGATGAATTTTTAGTGAAATTAACTTATATAATTTACTAATTAGGTTTCAATTAGGTATGTTCCTTTAAGAACATTAAACCCTTTACTGGACCAGTAAGCTAATTCTGGTTCCGATCCTTCTTTACCTGTAATTGATGCACATCCAACACTTCCATCTTTTCCTAAAGCAACTATTTTATCATTAAAATAGATATTTTTTGGACCACCATTAATATCTATTATTCTCTTGCAGAGTGCTTCGCAAGCTTCTTGTGGGGTTTTTCCATTTCTCATCTGTTCAACAACAAAAAATGAGCCGCATGTCCTTAAAATTTCTTCTCCTCTTCCAGTGGCTCCAGCAGCACCAACTTCATTGTCTACGTATAAACCAGCTCCAATAATAGGAGAATCTCCAACTCTACCTGGTATTTTATAGGCTAGACCACTTGTTGTAGTTATTCCTGCAACATCATTGTTTGAATCTACGGCAAGAACATTTATTGTACCCGTAGTTCTTTTCTTATCGTAATCATTATTTTTTGGTGGAAACCAATCATCTTTATCGGAGATATTTTCTTTCCATCTAAGCCATATTTTTCTTGATTTTTCAGTCAATAAGTTTTCTATTTTAAATCCATGAGCTTTAGCAAAATTTTGAGCTCCTTTTCCCATTATGTGTATATGGTCCGTTCTCTCCATCACAAGTCTTGCAACAGAACAAGGAGTTTTAATTCCTTCCAATGCTCCAACGGAACCACAATTATGAGTAGGTCCATACATAATGGATGCATCTAATTGGACTACACCATGTTCGTTTGGTAATCCTCCGTATCCAACTGAAGTATCATTAGGATCAAGCTCTGTAACGTTTGCAGATTTTTCTATTGCATCAAGTAAACTTCCATTATTTGATAGAATATCCCAACCTGGTTTTAATACTTTTTCTCCCCATTCATTACCTCTACTACAAATAATTATTGGTCCTTTATTACTATTTTCTTTTGCTTTGATATTTGAAATAAAAGGTGCCGTAGCTCCTACAGCAGCTATTTTTTTTATAAATTTTCTTCTTGAACTCATGCTATAAATTTTTTAATGTTGTTACGTAGTTGTTAATATGATGTTGTTTTTCTTTTAGTTTATACTGCATCACCCATCTAGGATGGGGTAGAGTTATAATTTCATCAAAGAATTTATACTCTTTGTTTATCATTTCAAAAAATTTTTGGTTTTTTCCTTTTCCTATTATCACACATTTTGTTGGGTTTCCAAAACTATTTACTTGAATATTAATCCAATTAATTATTGATTTTTTCCAATTCTTTAGTAGAATTTTATTGTCGTAATAATTGAAATTATTACCACTTTCAATAAATCCATATGGACAAATACTTGATATAAAAAATTTATTATAAAATTTTTGGACACCTCCATAGGCCTCAATCATTTCGTAGATATATGAAGCACTAATTTCCTTTTTTTTCATATAGGTAGAATTAATGCCACAATTTTTTTCTAAAAAATACGGGTCGGTAAATGGAATTCCAGTTATTCCACCACCAAACCTTCCTGGATTAATTCCAAAGCATATTATTCTATTATTGTTATCAGAGTAAAATTTACTATAGAATTCAGAAACTATTTTTTTAGTTTCTTTACTTGAATATGGATCCAGAACTTCTATAGAAGAAGGTGTTTCTAACTTGTTAAGATTAAAAAAAAATTTTATAATCTTATCAGATGTTTTCATTACTTAATCCAAAAAATACTAATTTAATGTTTTAGCAAAATTTTCTAGATGTTTTTCTGTCATAGTATCTACTGAGAATTCTACAACAGCATTTGACCATATCATAACTACTTTAGCAATTTTGTTATCATTTGCATTTATTCTATAGAATAATCTTTCAAAATTACTTTCACTGAATCTAGGTTGAACATTAATGCTGTGTGCTAAATCTTTGTTATATGCTTCCATATCGATTTTTCCATCAGTCATATATGCAAAAGGATATTTTCCTGCAGAGTTAAAATCTATTGTCCATTCTCCTTCTGACCTTGGGGTGATAGCTATAGCATATTCTCCAGATCTCAACGTTTTATCTCCAATTTTTACACTAGTACTAAATTTAATTTTTGTAGGACTATTTGCACCAGCTCTCCATATTTGGTCATATGGCACTAGTTCTCCAAAAATTTTTCTTCCTTTAACACCTGGTGATGAGTAGCTAATGGAAATTTGTGTCATACCAACATTTTGACTAACGGTTGCCTGAGGGCTAGCTACTGGACTATAATAAGTTGTAGCTGTTTGAGAAAATGCAGTAATAGTTATAAATAATAGTAGAGTGGTTAATGTTATATTTTTCATGAGATTTTTTTTATTTTCAATATTAATTTTTTTTTAGTTATTTCCATAGAGGAGTCGGGTATATTTTTTCTTTTATTAGTTTTTTTATTTTTCTTTTCACAAATTCTTTATCTTCTTTAAAGGTTATTCCAAACCATTTCTCATCTGTAGTTTCAACATATACATCAGCGTTAGTATTTATTAATTTATTTACAATACTTGGAAGTAAAAATTCTTTTGTTTTGTGGTTGATATAAGTGGTTAAAAATTTATCAAATTCTATATTTAGGATGTTAAAAAAATTATTTTTGAATCCCATTAGATTCATTGAGACCTCAGTGATATCATCTAGAGTATTTTTTTTATTATCTTCAGATGTACCAATAATTACGCCTGTTTTATGATTTTTTGTAATATTAAAAGTTTCGTTTATTTCAATTAATTTATTTTTTGAAGTTTTACATACTCCTCTAGTTACTGATCCATTTTCTGATAAAGTATTTTTTAGTAAATAAGAAATAATACATGCTTCAAAATCATTTTTTTCTATGTTATTAAGTATATCATGTATTTTTTTATATGCTCCTCGCCCATAAAAGTCATCAGCATTAATTACGGCAAATGGTTCGTTGATAACATTTTCACAGCATAAGATTGCGTGTCCAGTACCCCAAGGTTTAATCCTATTTTTTGGAAGATTAAAGTTTTTTAATCCATAACTAGGATCTTGATTTACGATATGGTATGTGATTTCTGGATAACATTTAAAACAATCTGCATATTTTTTTTCAAAATATCCTTTAAGCTCATTTGTAGTAAGAATAACAATTTTTTCGAATCCTGATTTAATTGCATCATAAATTGAATAGTCTAAAATGGATTCATTATTTGGTCCAAAGCCATCAACTTGTTTTAGTCCTCCATATCTACTTCCAAGTCCTCCAGCTAAAATTAGAAGTGATGTTTTCAATTTAGATTTTAGAAAGATTAAAAGTGCCACCTACAGAACTGCTCCATCCACCTTGCATTTTAAATGTTCCATTGAGGGTAAGAGTCTCACTTCTGAACCTTGCATTTTCAAATTTATTTCCTGGTTTATATCTGATGTATGGCCATCTATTACATGGATTGTTCCAACTACTTCCGTTACTCTGACAATCCGTATAATCTCCATCATTATGAGCATATTCTGTTTCTCTGAATTCTACCCATCCGTACTTATCAATTTCTCCAGTTATGCTAAAAGTTGTAAAAGAATCTTCAAAGGATGAAATACCATAAAACATGCAGCCATCTGCTGATGTAATATCAATTGCAAATTTTTGAGTTACTCCTCTTGCGCTCGAAGGTTGAGTGTAATTAGATGCTCCTTCCCATCTACCCAACATTTGTTGTACAGCACTATTACAATCTATTGTGTTTTCATCCTCAGCACATCTGTAAGTAGTATTTGCTAGAAGAATAAAAAGGAAAATATTTAAAATTTTCATTTCTCAAAAATAATAAAATAGATTTAATAAAAGAAGTTTTAATTGTTAATGTTCCTTACAATGCATTTCATAATTATTATGATATATTTACTTACTTTAGAGAGCTACTATAAAAATATTTGACATGGAATTATCATTTATTGATTGGGTAATAATTTTTTCTTTTTTTGCCATTTTTATAGCAATTGGTATACTATTTACAAAAAGATCTGGAAAAAATTCAAAAGAATATTTTTTATCCGGTAGAAATATGCCATGGTGGTTACTTGGAACATCTATGGTTGCAACTACATTCTCTGCTGACACCCCAAATCTAGTTGCTAACATTGTTAGAGAGGATGGGGTTTCTGGTAATTGGGTATGGTGGGCTTTTTTAATTACTGGTATGATGACAGTATTTTTTTATGCTCGACTTTGGAGGAGGTCTGAAGTTCTTACGGACCTTGAATTTTATGAATTAAGATATAGCGGTAAAGAAGCAACTTTTCTTAGAGCATTTAGGGCCTTGTACTTAGGAGTCTTCTTTAATGTAATGATAATGGCAACTGTGTGTCTTGCTGGAATTAAAATTGGAGGAATTTTATTGGGTTTAACTCCTTTTGAATGTGTGTTTTACTCGTCAATTATTACTGTGTTTTATAGTTCTTTGGGTGGACTTAGAACTGTTATAATAACAGATTTGATACAGTTTGTACTTGCTATGGTAGGATCAATTTGGGCGTGTGTCTATTTAGTTAATTTGGAAGAAATTGGAGGATTAAATCAATTAATTTCTAACGATTTGATTTCTGACAAATTAAATTTTTTACCTAATTTTAATGATTATGAAACATTAATTACAGTATTAATTATACCTATTGCTGTACAATGGTGGGCCGTATGGTATCCGGGAGCTGAGCCTGGTGGTGGTGGTTACATAGCTCAGAGAATGTTATCGGCTAAAGACGAAAAAAATGCTATTAATGCTACTTTATTTTTTAATATAGCTCATTATGCAATTCGTCCATGGCCATGGATATTAATAGCATTAGCTTCACTAATTATTTATCCAACTCTAAGTGATATATCATTTGCTTTTCCCAATGTTGATAGCTCTATTATTGGACATGATATTGCATACCCAGCAATGCTCTCAAAATTACCTTCTGGCTTATTAGGAATTGTATTAGCATCTCTTTCAGCCGCTTTTATGAGTACCATATCGAGTCATTTAAATTGGGGAGCATCATATATATCTATTGATTTTTACAAAAGATTTATTTATTCGAAAGCTAGTGAAAAAGAAATTGTTTTAGTTGGTAGAATATCTACCGTTTTTTTAATGATTTTAGCGGGATTTGTTGCTTTAGAATTAAATGATGCTTTGGATGCATTTCAAATATTATTGCAGATTGGAGCTGGAACCGGATCAATCTTTTTACTTCGATGGTTTTGGTGGAGGGTAAATGCATATAGTGAAATTACTGGTATGTCAGTCTCTTTTTTAGTTGCTATATATTTCCACTCCATTCATGAAAGAATTTTTGGTTTTACATTTGAGAGCCATTATGAATTAGTCTTAAGTGTTTTTATAACTACACTCTCGTGGATACTTGTTACCTTATTAACAAAACCAACAGAAAATAGTAGACTATTTGAGTTTTATAAAAAAATTAAACCATATGGAATAGGTTGGAATAAATTTTTAAAAAATAACAATATAGATGTTACAAAAAAAGAATTAAAAGAATCTCCAATGAGTGATTTATTATCTATGTTTTTAGGTATAGTTATTGTTTATTCTGGACTTTTTGGAACGGGGTATTTATTATATGGTAACATTACCTTTAGTCTAATTTTATTTTTCTTATTATTTATTTCTGCTTATAAACTCAATAAAATTATGAATAGTAATTAATTTTTTAGTGATGGATACGAATTATGAAATTATATTTTTGTCAAATGAGTGGATTATAAATAGTGTCTTTACATTACTTTTTATGGTTTTGTTTTTATTACTTGGAAAGTATTCAGGTAAAGAACAAAGAGTTCAAATAGCTTATGTATTTGTTTATATATTTATTGGTGTGTATGTAATTTATCATATCATGCATTACTTGGATGGTACCTGGTTACTTTCAAAAAGATTACCTCTTCATTTATGCGGAATTTCTTCAGTTTTAGTCTGCGTTATAATGTTTTTAAAAAAACGTCAGTTAGCATTTGAATTTCTTTTTTATTGTGGAATATTAGGTGGAATCAATTCTCTTTTAACACCTCTAATAGATAATTATACTGGAGGTAACTTTTTTTATATAGAATATTATTATAGTCATTCTTCTATAATAGTTTTTCCTTTGTATCTGTTTTATTATATGGACATGAAGCTTTCAAAATATTCATGGTTAAAAACTTTTCTTATTTTAAATATTTTATTGGTTATTATTATGCCGTTGGATTTTTTATTGGGTGCAAATTACATGTATTTAGTAGATCCACCAGCAGTTAATCATCCTCTTGTAAGTGGTGAATGGCCATATTATCTTATTAATTTAGAATTTTTTGTATTTCTTCTACTCTATTTTACTTATTCATTATTTAAAGTTTCTTTTTTAAAAAATTAAGTTTTTATATTGCGTTAAATTTTAATTACAATGAAGATAGGTTTTTTAAAAGAAGTAAAGGATACTAGGGTTGCTATCTCTCCATTAGTTGTTTTAAAATATGAAAAAATTGGTATTGAAATTGTGGTAGAGAAGGGTGCAGGTCAATTATCTGGAATTGATGATAGTGATTTTCAAAAAAATGTTACTATTCTTTCTAAAGAAAAAGTTATTCAAAGTTCTGATATTATTATTTCTGTAAATTCAGAGTCTATTACACCAATAAGTTTATTTAAAGGTAAAATTGTAGTTTCAAATTTTAGTGGGGAATTAAATAAAGATGAACTTATTAAAAATTTAAAAACCAATAAGGTAACTGCCTATGATCTCTCATTAATTCCGAGGACAACCATTGCTCAGAGTATGGATATTTTATCTTCAATGGCTGGATTAGCAGGATATAAAGCAGTTATTAAATCTGCAGAGCTTTTACCTAGGATGTTTCCGATGATAATTACTGCAGCTGGAAGTATTAAACCTGCTAAAGTCGTAGTTCTTGGAGCAGGGGTTGCAGGTTTACAGGCAATTGCGACAGCTAAAAGACTTGGTGCTATTGTTCAGGCATCAGATCCAAGACAAGCAGCTAGAGAAGAAGTTTTAAGTTTAGGAGCAAAATTTATTGAAGTTGAAGGTGCTATAGAAGATGAATCTGCTGGAGGTTATGCAGTAACTCAGTCAAAAGAATATTTAGATAGACAAAAACAAGAAGTTTCTATGAGAATAGAATCATCTGATGTAGTTATAACAACAGCTCAAGTTTTTGGAAGAAAGGCTCCAGTCTTAATATCTAAAGAATTGGTTAGTAAAATGAAAAAAGGATCAGTTATTGTTGATTTAGCTTCTTCTTCGGGAGGAAATTGTGAACTCACTGTTGATTCTAAAATCACTGATTATAATGGAGTAAAAATTGTTGGAAATTCATTTTTAGCTTCTGAGTTATCACATGATTCAACTAATCTTTTTTCTAATAATGTATTTAATTTTTTGAATTATATTATTAAAGATGGTAAAATGATAAATGAAAATGATGATTCGATTTTGTCGAGTTGTAATGTTATAAAATAAATTATATGGAAAGTATTATAGATTTTTTGTTTACTAATGAGATTCTTATTTATCTACTTCTATTTACTATATTATTAGGTTTTGAAGTGATTTCTAAGGTTCCTTCGATTCTTCACACACCATTAATGTCAGGTGCTAATGCTATAAGTGGCATTGTAATTTTAGGTGCTATAATATTAATTAGAAATACTAGTCCTGATAATTATATAGTTCTTACACTAGCATCCATTGCCTTATCTGTAGGATCAATAAATGTATTTGGAGGATTTTTTGTAACTAATAGAATGTTAAGCATGTTTAATAAAAAAAATAAGAAATAGTGGATAAATTAATTTTTCTTTTTGCTGCATTTTTTCTTGTTTGGGGTTTAAGACTTCAGAGCAGTCCAGAATCTGCCACTAGAGGAAATAAGTATGCTGCTTTAGGTATGTTTTTATCTATTCTTGGAGCTATAATTATGCCATTTGAGAACTCTGGATTAAATAATTATCTATGGATTTTTGTTCCACTTACAACATCTTCAATAATTGGATATGTAATTGCAAAAAAAATTGAGATGACATCGATGCCTCAAATGGTATCTATATTTAATGGTTTGGGAGGTTTGAGTGCGGTATTACTATCTTTTATAGAGCTCTATAAAGTATCTTTTCTTGGTGGAGAATCTTCTTTAGCATATCAAATGATATTGGTATTAAGTTTATTTATTGGTTCTATTGCATTTACTGGAAGCATGTTGGCATTTGCAAAACTTGATGGATATAAATGGTCAGAGAAACTTACTTTACCTTATCAGCATATTATAAACATAGTTCTTCTTGTTGCTATTTTGTATTTTTCTTATCAATATTTTGGAGTGAATAATGATTTTAATCTAATTTATCTTGTACTTGGAATATCACTTCTATATGGCATATTTTTTGTTGCTCCAATAGGTGGTGCAGATATGCCAGTGGTTATATCTCTTTTAAATTCCTTTACAGGCCTTACTGCTGCTCTTACTGGAATTATCTTTGATAATAAGGTCATGCTTCTTGGTGGTATACTTGTTGGTGCTGCGGGTACTATTCTTACTATTCTTATGTGTAAAGCAATGAATAGATCTCTACTTAATGTTATTGTTGGGGGATTTTCATCTTCAGGCAAACAAACTGTTAAGGAAGATCAGGGTGATATTAAAGAAATTAATGATTCAGATTTTGCAGTTCAACTTTTTTATTCTTCAAAAGTTATAATAATTCCAGGGTATGGATTAGCTGTTGCTCAAGCACAAAAGCTATGTAAAGAAGTACAAGAAATTTTAGAGACTAATGATGTAGAAGTTAAATATGCTATACATCCAGTAGCTGGAAGAATGCCTGGTCATATGAATGTTTTACTTGCTGAAGCTGATGTTGATTATTCAAAACTTATAGAATTAGAACAGGCTAATGAAGAGTTTAAATCTACTGATGTTGCTGTAGTTGTAGGCGCAAATGATGTTGTTAATCCTGATGCAATTGATGATAGTTCTAGTCCTTTATTTGGTATGCCAATTCTTAAAGTTTGGGAATCAAAAAGTACAGTGGTTTTAAAAAGGAGCATGTCAGCAGGATATGCTGGTGTTCAAAATCCTCTATTTTTTAGAGATAATAATAAAATGTATTTTGGCGATGCAAAGGATAGCCTTCAGCGTTTATCTACAGAATTAAAAACTTTATAAATTTCTGTTTATAATCTCATTTTGAATTTTTCTTGAATAAATTTAGATTGATATATGAAAAAATATTTTTTTTTATTATTAATACTTGTTTTAACTAGTATCTATTATTTTCTAAGAAATCCTATGGACGTAGATAAAAATTCTTCTTTAGTTTCAATTAATAAAACGGAGTTTGGAACATTAAAAAATGGGACAGTAGTTGATAAGTATACTCTTGAAAATAAAATTGGAACTAAAGTTTCAATTATTACCTATGGAGGCATTATTACTAATTTAAAAACATTTAATAAATCAGGAGAATTAGATGATATTGTTTTAGGATATAATTCACTTGAACAATATATTAAAGAAAGTCCTTATTTTGGAGCTATTGTTGGAAGGTATGGAAATAGAATTTCTAAAGGAAAGTTTAGCATAAATGGGAAAGAATATAATTTAGTTAGAAATGATGGTCAAAATCATTTACATGGAGGTAATATAGGTTTTGATAAGGTAATTTGGGATGCAACTACTCAAATAGACAAAAATTCTGCTTCTCTTATACTTTCATATACAAGTCGTGATATGGAAGAGGGTTATCCTGGAAATTTAGAAACAAAAGTTACATATACTTTAAATCATAAGAATTCTATAGAAGTTTTGTATGAAGCAATTACTGATAAATCCACTATAATAAATCTTACACAACATTCATATTTTAATTTATCAGGAGATTTTTCACAATCAATTTTAGATCATGAAATAAAAATTAATGCAAATGCATTTCTTTCAGTTGACGAAACACTTATTCCTACAGGTGAAATTGTAAATGTAGAAGCTACACCTTTTGATTTTAGAGAGTTTAAGAGAATAGGAAAAGATATTAATCTTGAAAACGAACAACTTATTATTGGAAATGGGTATGATCATTGTTGGGTACTTAATGATTATGGTACTATGAGATTTGTTGCTGCTGCATATCATTCTAGAAGTGGAAGATTTCTAGAGGTGTATTCTGATGAACCTGGAATGCAATTTTATTCAGGAAATTTCTTAGATGGAACACTTCCAAGAAGGGATGAAGGTTATTATGGAAATCGTTCTGGTTTTTGTTTTGAAACTCAGCACTATCCTGATTCTCCAAATAATAAAGAATTTCCATCAGTGATATTGGAGCCTAATGAGCTATATACTTCTAGAACTACATTTAATTTTTCATTAAAATAATTTCTTTCAGATTCAATTCTTAGTTTATATTTTTTATTCTTAACTTAAGAAGTAAATAAAATTTTAACCAAATATGAAAAATTTAGATAGGAGAGATTTTCTCAAAAAAACTTCTTTATCTGGTGCAGCAATAGCAACTGCATCTATCCTTAGCAGCTCAAAACATGTAGAGAAAAGAGATACAAATTCTTATTATATGGGCGATTATTCTGCTCCTAAACTTGAAACGGTAAGAGTAGCATTTATTGGAGTTGGAGCTAGAGGTACTGGTCATGCAAGGCAGATCGCAACAATAAAAGGAACAGAGGTGGTAGCAATTAGTGACTTATATCAAGATTTAGCTCAACGATCTATAGATAATTGTAAAGAGATTGGAAAGGGAGAAAGACATAATGAAATAGCTATTTATTATGGTGATGAGGATAAGTGGAAATTGATGCTTAAAGAAGTAAAACCTGATGTGGTTTTTATTTCTACTAATTGGAATAACCATGCCCCAATGGTAATTGAAGCTATGAATAATGGTTCTCATGCATTTGTTGAAGTTCCTATTGCTACAACTATTGAGGATATGTGGAAAATTATAAATACATCAGAGAAAACAAGAAAACATTGTATGATGATGGAGAATGTTAATTATGGAAGAGATGAGCTGATGTATTTAAATATGTGTAGAAAAGGAGTTATAGGTGAATTTTTGCATGCAGAGGCTGCATACATTCATGAGTTAAGGTTTCAGATGGAAGAACAAAAGAGAGGTACTGGTTCGTGGAGAACATATCATTATGCAAGAGGAATGGGAAATTTATATCCAACTCATGGACTAGGTCCAGTAGCTCAGTATATGAATTTATCTAGAAATGATGATAATTTTAGTACTTTAATTTCTTATTCGACGCCAGCATTAGGAAGAAAATTGTATGCAGAAAAAAATTATCCAGCTAATCATAAATGGAATAAACTTGATTATAAAAATGGAGATTTAAACACTTCAATAATAAAAACAAAATTTGGAAGAACTATAATGGTTCAGTGGGATGAAACAAGTCCACGCCCATACTCTAGACATAATTTAATACAGGGCACAAAGGGAACTCTTGCAGGTTTTCCAACACGTGTTGCACTCGAGGGAGGAGTTGAAGGTGTTAATGAGAGTCATCATTCTTGGGTAAAAGGTGAGAATTTAGAGATTTTATATGAAAAATACGATCATCCACTTTATAAAAGATTAGGTGCTGTAGCTGAAAAAATGGGTGGACATGGAGGTATGGATTTTATGATGAGGTATCGTATAATAGAATGTTTAAGAAACGGTGAACCTTTGGATCAAAATATGTATGAGGGATGTTTTTGGAGTGCAGTTACGCCTTTAAGCGCAAAGTCTATTAAGTATGGAGGTGTACCACAAAGATTTCCTGATTTTACAAGAGGAAATTGGAAAACAACTAAGCCTTTAGGTATAATTTTGTAGAATATGAAAAGTTTACTTTTATTTCTAATTTTTGTCTTATTTTCTTGTCAAAATAGTATAAAACCTCTTTTATTATCTCCTGTTTTTTCAGATCATATGGTATTACAACAAAAATCAGATGTTTCTATTTGGGGATCAACATCTCCTAATCAAGATGTATTTATTGTAGCTAGTTGGGATGAGAAAGTTATTACTAAAAGTGATAAAGATGGAGAATGGAATATAAAAATTAAAACTCCATCGTATGGGGGTCCTTATAATATATCTGTAATATCTTTAAAAGATACAATATTGTTAGATGATATATTAATTGGTGAGGTTTGGTTGGCATCTGGTCAGTCAAATATGGAATGGAAACTATCTAATCGACTAGTAAATCAGGAACAAGAAATTGCCAATGCTAATTATAATCAAATAAGAATGTTTACTGTTCCTTTGGATCTTACCGGAGTGGAGATAAAAAATTCAAAATGGCGGATTTCTAATTCTGAAAATGTAAAATCATTTAGTGCTGTTGGATATTTCTTTGCTAGACGTCTTCACGTTGATCTAAATATTCCTATTGGTATTATTAATACTAGTTGGGGAGGAACAAGGGTAGAGGCATGGACAAGTCTTGAAAAGCTTAGGACTTTAAATGCTACTAAGGATATTATTTCACATTTGGATTTAAATACTAAAAACAATCAAAATAACAAACAAGTTAATGATGCTAATGCATATTCTATTCTTTTTAAAAAAATGTTATCTCCTGTTCTTCCTTATAACATTAGGGGTGCTATTTGGTATCAGGGTGAGGCTAATGTAGGAAACTATGAAGAGTATAATGAATTATTCCCTGCTATGATTGAAGATTGGAGAGAAAAATGGGGTTATGATTTTCCTTTTTATTATGTGCAAATTGCACCTTTTAATTATGAAGATGGAAAATTATCTTATGAATTAAGAGATGTGCAAAGAAAAAGTTTAAAAACAAAAAATACAGGAATGGTCGTTACTATGGATATTGGAGAAGCTAATGATATACATCCTGCTAATAAACAAGATGTTGGAAATCGACTTGCTCTACTTGCTTTAGATAATGATTATGGATATGATTTAGTATCTTCTGGACCACTTTATAAGAATCATGAATTACATAATAATTATATAGATATTGATTTTGATTCGAAAGGATCAGGGCTTTTAGGAATTCGAAATTTAGAAGGTTTTGAAATTGCAGGTAGTGATGGTGTGTTTGAAAATGCTCAAGCGATTATCATTGATAATAAAGTAAGAATTTCTTCAAGTAAAGTAGATAATCCAAAACAAGCAAGGTATGCTTGGAAGAATGTTTTTGATGGAACATTGTTTAATAAAGAAGGTCTTCCTGCTTCTTCATTTATAACTAATAAATAGTAGTTGGTGAGTAATAGAAGAAATTTTTTAAAAAAAAGTTTAACATGTGCGTCTCTATCTCTTTTTCCATCATCATTAATTTCACAATTAAAGAATAATCGTTTAAGAACAGCACATATTGGTGTTGGTGGTATGGGTGGAGCAGATTTAAATTCAATTTCATCACATAATTTAGTTGATGTTGTTGCTTTATGTGATGTTGATTCAAATGCTTTGGATAAAGCTAAGAAACTTCATCCTAATGCAAAAGTATTTTCAGACTATAGAAAACTTTTTAATGAAATATCGGATTCTATAGATGCTGTAATTGTCTCTACTCCAGATCATACACACGCACCAGCTTCAATGATGGCTATGCACATGAGAAAATCTGTATACTGTCAGAAGCCATTAACACATCATGTTTCAGAGGCGAGAGAAATGAAGAAGTTAGCAGAAGAAAATAATTTGGTTACACAGATGGGAATACAAATTCACTCATTTGATGAATATAAATCTGCTGTTGTATTAATCCAATCTGGTATTATAGGAAAAGTAAGTACAGTAAGAGCATGGTCTCCTAAAAATTGGGGTTATGATGGTCTAGAGCCGGAAGGTAGTGATCCGATACCAGAAAATTTAGATTGGAATCTTTGGTTGGGAACAGCTAAAAAGAGACCATATAAAGACAAAATTTATCATCCTGGTCAATGGAGAAAATTATTGGATTATGGTTGTGGAACATTAGGAGATATGGGAGTTCATATTTTTGATACACCATATGCAGCATTGGATTTGGATGTTCCCAATACAGTTAAGAATGAATGTAGAAAATCAAATGGATTTGGACATCCAGAACATAATAAAGTAAGTTATGTTTTTCCTGGAACTAAGTATACTAAAGAAAATTTGAAGTGGGTATGGTATGATGGAGAGGGAGCACCAAAAAAGCATAAGGATTTAATATTACCTGATGATGAAAAATTACCAGATCAGGGAGCTATTTTTATAGGTGATAAAGGTAGATTACTGTTACCTCATTGGGATTTTCCTAAACTAATTATCAATGGGAAATATGAAAAATTAAATTACCCAAAGTTGGATAAATCGGATCATTATCATCAGTTTGTAGATGCTTGTCTAGGTAAAGATAAATGTAGTGCACCATTCTCTTATGCATCTAGATTAACAGAAACAATACTTTTAGGAGTTATTGCTGGTCGATTTCCTAATAAGGTTTTACATTGGAATAATGAGAATGCAAAATTTTCTGAGGAAGAAGCAAATAAATTTTTAGAATCAAAATATAGAGATTTTTAATTATGAGTAATTCAATATCTATTTTATTTTTTGTAATGTGTATTTTTTCTTGTAATAATATAATAAAAGAAAATAATGATTGGATTTACCTTTTTGATGGTACAACTACTAATGGTTGGAGAGCCTATAATGAGGACTCTTTGCCATCTGGATGGATAATAGATAAAGAAGGTGCATTAACATTTAATAAAGAGGATAAGGCTGGTGGTGGAGATATTATTTATGGTATTGAAGAATTTGAAAATTTTGAACTTTATTTGGAATGGAAACTTCCTCTTGGAGGAAATAGTGGAATTTTTTATCACATAAAAGAAGGTTTTAATGGAATTGCTCAAATTGCTCCTGAATATCAATTAATTGATGATGAAAATTATTCAAAAATTTATAACTATGAGTTACAAGAATGGCAACAAACCGCTTCAGATTATTCTATGTATACTGCTGATCCTAAGCAAAAAGTACTTAAACCTATAGGAGAGTGGAATACTACAAAAATTCGTTTTACGCCAGAATTGGTAGAGCATTGGCTTAATGGTAAAAAAGTTCTTTCTTTTGTTCCTTGGTCAGATGACTGGTATCAAAGAAAAGCAGCTGGAAAATGGAAAAATTCTACTAAATATGGTTCTTTTAAAAGAGGTTATATTGGTCTTCAGGATCATGATAGTCCTATATGGTTTAGAAATATAAAAATCTTAAAGCTTTAGTTGAATTTAATTAGTGTTTTTTTTAAAACTAAAATAAATAAACGGAATTAGTAAAAAAAGACCATACTTAAAATTGCTTACAATAGAAAAAACTACTGTAGCTACTAATATGATTAAACTAAATAAAAAAGATTTAGTTCTCATAACCATTAATTATTTCAATTTCCTATAATATAAGGAGCTCCAATTTTTTCTAACTCAATTTTTAATTCAGGAATTTTTGAGGCTGCCTTTTGTATTTCAACATATATTTTGTTTAACATACTATCTGCAATTTCTAAACTTTGCTTATTTTGACCAGTTGGTCCATAAGTAGTTGATAATCCTCTCATCGCATTTCCAATATAACTATTTACTGTTGGGTTATTTCTCTCACCAATTTCTGATTTTGCTGAGTTACCATTAATTTTAGTATCTATATTAGATAATTCATTATCAAGATCGTATAATGCTTTTGAAAGTTCATTATTTTCAATTTTACTTCTAGATAATGCTAATCTCATAGCTTTGACACTTTTTATACTTTCATTTAATAGATTGCTTGCTTTTGCCATCATATTTTGAGTTGAAATAATATTTTCACCATGAATTCTATACTCCTCAAATGACATTCCTTCAAGAACACCTCTTTGTAAGTGAATAACATTAAAATTGATGGGGCCATCTAGTGTTGTTAGAGTACCATTATATTCTTTGTTTAACGTTGCTGTATAAGTTCCAGGCATAGCCATTGGACCAAAATTGAACCATCCTCCTCTTCCTCCACCTCCAGTTCTGATATTATCTGGGTTTATAGGTCTTGAATTTGATTGACGTAAATTCCATGCTACTCTACTTAAGCCTTTTTTATTTGGACCTTTTACTTTATTTATAATGTTGCCATCTTTATCTTTAATAACAATCCATATTTTTGTTCCTTCATCTTTCCCTTCAGCATCAATAGCATCCCAATTTATTTTTGGAATACTTTGACCTTTTTTAGCTAATTCTTTTTCTAATTTTACTCTTTTTTCTTTCATTGTTGGATATGACTTAGAAAGATGATAAGTAAAAACAGCTCCAAAATCAGGGTTTTCAGCAAAGTAATAATCAGCTCCAGTATTACCGATAACACTTTTAGGTACGTATCCTAAAGCATCTCTAGTGGAAAACAAAGCTCCTTCTTTTGATAGTCTTTCATTTGACATTTCTCTTAATACAGAATAGTCATCCAGAACAAAGAATCCTCTCCCAAACGAAGCACCAACTAAATCATTTTCTCTTTTTTGAATAGTTATGTCTCTAAAAGATATTGTTGGAGATCCTGGAAGTTTTTGCCATTTAGTTCCACCATTTAATGAAACATAAATTCCTCTTTCTGTCGCAGTGAATAATAAATCTTTGTTCACATGATCTTGTACAAGTCTCCATATTAGAGTTCTATCTGGAATATTGTTACTTATAGAAGTCCATGTATTTCCCATGTCAGTACTTTTAAACAAGTAGGGAGAGTAATCTCCTTCTTTGTGATTATCGAGTGATACATAAACTGTATTAACATCATGTAAATCTGCTTTAATATCATTAACAAATGATCTGTTTGGTAACCCTAGAGATGTTACAGGTATTTTTTTCCATGTAGTTCCACCATTTGTTGTAACTTGAATATATCCATCATCTGTACCTGCATATAAAACCCCTTCCTGTAACGATGATTCAGAAATTGAAGTAATGGTATTATAGTTAGACATTGCTCCAACATCCCATGCATTATCCCAACCTTGTCTTTTTCCCATAATTTCTAGGTCAATTCTTTCTTCATTTCTAGTTAAATCACCGGATATAGGTTCCCAACTATCACCTCTATTCTCTGATCTCCATACTCTTTGAGAGGCGAAATAAAGTCTTTCAGGCTTGTGAGGACTTACTAAAATTGGAGCATCCCAATTAAATCTTTCATAATTTTCTCCTTCTCTTGGTTGAGGTTGGATTAAAACTGTTTCTCCAGTATTTAAATCAATTCTATGGAGAACACCTTGTTGAAATTCACCATAAACAATTTCATTATAAACTGGGTCTGTTGCAGTTTGATGACCATCAGCACCAAGTATTTTATACCAATTAGCATTTCTTATACCTTGTCTTTCGTCTGTCCTAGATGGACCACCAGCTGAACCATTATCTTGAGTTCCTCCAAAAATGTGATAGAATGGATATGCATTATTTACAGCAACTTTATAAAATTGGGTAATAGGTAAATTTTTATGGTATTTCCATGTATTAGCCAAATCAAAAGACTCATAAATTCCAGCGTCAGTTCCAACTAATAAATAATTAGGATCATCATCTCTAAATGTAATAGAGTGATTATCTGAATGTTTGTCTGCTTCTTTAAGTTGTGTAAATGTTTTTCCCCCATCTTCAGAAGTTAGTATTCTGACATTCATTAGGTATAATCTATCAAATTTATGGGGGCTAGCATATAGTTCTTGGTAATAGTGAGGACCAGTTCCACCAGAAACAGTATTAGACATTTTTGTCCATGAAGAACCTCTGTCAGAAGATCTATATACTCCTCCTTTAAGTCTTTCAAGTTCAAGAGCAGCATAAAGAACATCTGGATTTTGAGGTGAAATAGCAAAACCTATTTTTCCAATATTTGATTTCGGAAGACCGGTTTTTAATTTTTCCCAAGTTTCACCTCCATCTATAGATCTGTGTAAACCAGATTCAGGACCACCACCCATTAATGCAGCTACAGTTCTATGTCTTTGCCAAGTAGCAGCATATAATCTATTTGGATTTCTTGGGTCTATAATAACTTCTGTTACTCCAGTCCATTCACCTCCACCTAATACTTTTTTCCAATTTTTTCCTCCATCTGTTGTTTTGTATAAACCTCTCTCTCCTCCAGAACTCCATAGTGGACCTTGAGAAGCAACCCAAACCACATTAGAATTATTTGGGTGTACTATTATTTTCGATATATGTTCAGAGTTCTTTAAACCCATATTTTTCCACGATTTTCCTCCATTTGTACTTTTAAAAACTCCATCTCCAAACGCTACGTGTCTTCCTCCAACATTTTCTCCAGTTCCTATCCAGATTATTGAATTGTCATTAGGATCGATTGAGACACAACCTGTTGAATAAGTTGATTCTCTATCAAAGATTGGTTTCCAAGTAGTACCTGAATTTTCTGTTTTCCATACACCACTTGATCCAGTTGCAACGTACCATACATTATCATTTTTTGGATGAATAGCTATATCTGAAATTCTTCCTGATAAGAAAGCAGGACCAATATTTCTAAGTTTTAGTGCTGATAATGAAATCTTTTCTTCTTTTGTTGTTGTGGGGTTTACATTTTTATTATTTTTTCTTCTTTGGGAATAAACATCAAAAAATAAACAAGAAATAAGAATATATATAAATATTTTTTTCATAATAGTTGGTTTTATTTGATAAAAGGAAGGTTAATTTATAAAAATTATATTAATTTATTTCTTTAATTTAAAACATTTATTATTTGTATAGGATATTAACGCTTTTTATTATTTCTATTTTAATCTCATGTAAGACAAATGATGGTATCAATGAGATAAATTTTTCTTATAACTCTAGTAATACTGGAGAATCGTTTTTATTATCAACTGATAATGATCTTTATATATCATGGATTGAAGAGTCTATGGATACTAGTTATTTATATATGAGTAAACTTAATTTAGATATATGGGGTAAGAGAGAACTTATAACTAAGGGTGTAGATTGGTTTGTTAATTGGGCTGATTTTCCTTCTATATCAATAAATAATAAAAGTGATTTAATGATTGCTCATTATTTAAAAAAAAGTTCTGAAGAAATATTTTCATATGATGTGAATTATCTAGTTAGTAAAAATAAATCTTGGATTGATAAATTTAAAATGCATAATGATAGCACTTTTTCTGAACATGGTTTTGTATCTATAACATCTTATAAAAATGGATTTTTATCTACATGGTTAGATGGAAGAAATACAACTTCTTCTAAAGAACAGTATGGACACGCATCTGGTCCAATGTCCCTTAGGTCTGCTATTATAAACTCTGAGGGAGAAATTATTGATGAAAGTGAAATTGATAATATGGTTTGTGACTGCTGCCAAACATCACTAACTGTTTCAGATAATATTCCAATTGTTGTTTATAGAGACAGATCCAAAAATGAAATTAGAGATATATCAGTATCTAGATTTATTAATTCATCATGGACTAATTCGTATTCTTTAAATGATGATAATTGGAAAATAAATGGTTGCCCTGTTAACGGTCCAAGTATTGAGTCAAAAGGTAAAGATGTAGTAGTAGCTTGGTTTTCTGCAGCAGATGGAAATCCTCAGGTAAGTTTAAAATTTTCAAATAATCAAGGAAAATCATTTGGAGAAAAAATATTAATAAATGATTTAAATAATATTCCACTAGGTAGGGTTGATCTAGATTTTATTGACCAAAAATCAGTTGTTGTCAGTTGGTTATCTACAAATAAAGGTGTTGGTTCAATAAATTTGAGAAAAATAAATATGAATGGAAATATGGGTGAAATAGTTAGTTTATCTAATGTTTCAAGTAGTAGGACAACTGGATTTCCTCAACTTGAGAGACTTAAAAATGATATTTTTCTTTCTTGGACTGATGAGACGAATGGAATAAAAAAAATTAGAACATTTAAACTTCCAATATCAAGTCTTTAATTTAAAGTTTTATATATAAGCTCAGATATTTTTGCCATCATTTCTGTTCCACTTTCCATATCGGACATATTTTTTGATAATAGAACAATAACATATTTTTTTCCATCTTTTAAAAATACAATTCCAGAATCATGATGAACTCCAGTTATCATACCGGTTTTATTAGCAATTTCAATATTTTTAGGTAAATATTTAGGTATAATATCATCATATTTTTGATCTTTTAAAATCTCAATCATTATAGCTGATGATTCATTATTTATAATTTTTCCTTTAGCTAATTTTTCATATATAATAAGTAAATCTTTTGCCGAGGTAGTATTATTTAGTCCTAATTCAAAGGCTTTTATATCTTCAACACCTCGAAGAACATTTATGTTTAAAGCTCCTATTTCTTTCATAGATTTTGTAACATTATTTGCTCCTATATACTCTATAAGTATATTAGTAGCAAAATTACTACTGATTGTTATCATCTCATAAATTAAATTATTTATAGAGTAATATTGTCCAAGTTTGTTGTATGTGTTTTTATCACTGTCATCAAATTCAGATAATTTATATATAGTTCCATCAACAATACTTTTAAATTTATTTTTTATTTGTAATGTATCTTCTAGAGATAATTTTCCCTGATGAAGTTGTTTATAAAATTCAATCATTACAGGCGTTTTCATGGTACTTGCTGCATGAAAAATTTCATTTTCGTTAATTAAAATTTCTTTTCCATCATCTAAATTTTTGAATGCTAAAGCAAAGTTTCCAGTCTCATCATTAAATTTTGAAATAATTTTTTTTTCAAGAATATTGTAATCTATTTTCTTATCACATGATCCTAATGATAAACCTATTAATATAAGAATACTTCTTTGTAGCATTTTTAAAAATATAAATTCAAAAAATTAAAGATTTGCACCTCCAGGAGTTGGATTATTGTAAAATATCCACTCATCCATGTTATCAATATTTCTACCCATTGATATATCGGTAGTTTGTGATTCGTATGTAACTGAGTCAACAACAGTTATTCCATCAGAGTCGATTAAAATTACTGATTCTCCTTTTGCTTTAAGTTTTTTACTTACATGAAGGACACCCTGTTCTTGATCGTCATCACACCAAATAATTAAATACCCTCCAGCTGGTATAGTTGTAGTTGAGGATTCATCATTAGGAATTAAATAAGGGTTGTCATCACCTGGGGTATCTGTAAAATACATTCCTCCAATATCTATAGGATC
>JAYZHG010000097.1:0-5474 GCA_036166735.1 Bacteroidota bacterium
TCAATTAATAATTCTGGGGAAAAACATATTAGTATTTTTTTTATATTTTTTATAATCAGGTCGTTTCTTTAATGAATAATATTCTGATGGTATTGCACCCGTATAATAAACCAATGTTTTATACATAATAATAGATAAGTAGAATAAAGAAACCAAAAGTCCTAACCAGATGAGATTTCTTTCAGCTAAATAAAAATAGAACAATGATGGTAAAGAAGATAAAATAAGCGAATTCCACACCATCCATTCTGCAAAGTAGTTTGGGTGGCGGCTATATTTCCACAACCCAACATTACAAACTTGTTTTTTTCTATTTTCTAAAAAAGCTTTCTTAGAAAACTGTTGTTTTTGAATATCTGCAAAATGTTCCATTCCAAAAAATACTAACCAAAATAAATATCCTAAAATTTCTAGTGGAGATAAAAATTCTTGAGGATTAAATGCCTGCAAAATAGCGGGGATCACTAAAAAAGTTATATTGGCAAAACATTGTAACATTATTTCGTATTGAAGAGAAATATCAATATTAGTATACCCCGCTTTTTTCCATCGCTTTCTCTGATATTTATATCGAGATAATTCAGTATCAAGATGGCCCTTTTTAAGTAAAATTAAGGACCCTATACCCATTCGCAAACCGGCAAATAAATACATTCCACTTACAATATACTTTCTTAACCAATAACCTTCACCTAATACCAAAACCAAAACACCAATCAAAACAAGTCCCCAAGGCCATCCAATATCAACATAAGACATGCGCTTAGTGAAGTAAGCCGGAATACAGACAACTGAAATAAAAAGTAGCACTTGTAACAATCCATTCACAGACACAAACCAACTAAATGTATTACTGAAATAGAGAATAATAAAACAAATTAAAAAAAAGATATAGCCAAAAATTCTTTGAATTATTTTTTGGTAAAAAGTTCTCATATTTTACTTAATAAAATCAAAAGTATGTGTATACTTAATAGTAAGCCTCTGATTATTAACATAATCTAAAAGATCATCATCCTTTAGTATATTTAAGACTACAAATAAACCTGTATTTGCATCCCCCAATAACCCATATCTTGTATTAACAGATAACAAATTAGTTACATTATTATATTGAATAAAACTTTGAACGAACATTCTTGGTGTAAATGAATAAGTTAATCTCATTCCACTTATTGATACATTTAAATCTCCATTGTCAAGATTGATATTATTACTGTTAAGAAATAAAGATGAGCTGAATTTATCTCCTGATCTCATATTTAGAGTTAAATTGTTGAAAAATTTATTGCCCCCAAAATAACCACCTATAGTACTTCTACTACTGAATGAAACTTTTTTATTTGAATTCGTCTGAACAACTAATTGAAATTCACTGTTATTGTATTCACCTTCAGCTATATTCAAATTTACAATTTTAAATTCATCACTTACCCATTCCTTTCTAACATTATAACCTGTATGTATTTCTAATCCACTTTTCCATGCCCAATGAGTATCTATGTGCGTGAAAGTAGTAACAACATTACCTTGAAAATCAAAATAGTACCTACCTGAAACATGAGGTCTATACTCTAATAATTTACTTTTTTCACTCATTCTTATAGTTTTAAATATTAAAAATTCAGGCTTTTTAAAAGGACCCCTTTCTAGATATCCAACTTCAGGATTAAATCCTTCACCAACTTCAGAATATTGAGCAAGTATATTCCATCTATTCCAATTATAATTACCTGAGAATTTAAAAGTGTAATCATCTAATTTGATCCCAGGCGTAGTACTCTTTGATACGAAACCAGATATTTTAGCTTTCTTACCAATACCCCATACCCCGTCAATAGCAAAAACTCTGTTATAATCATCATCCACTTCCTTTCCCAAACCTTTCCTTGCAATATAAGCCCCACCAATAGATGATCTTGAATTACTAAAATTATGATTTACTCTTGCAACACTAAAATTATTTTTATTTATTCCTAAACTTTTCACATCATCAGTTATCATAGACAAAAGACCAACATTTGTCTGACCTATCTTACCTGATAATCTAGCACCTCCAATTATAGGAACAACAGATCCATTATCTGATATACCAATTCTTCTGGTAAAAAATAAGTCAACTTCTCCAGGACTTCCTATTGAGAATTGACCTGCATTTTCTAAAAAGAAGGCTCGTTTCTCTGGATAAAATAAATTGAACCTATCGAGATTAACTTGCTGTTTATCAACTTCTACCTGTGCAAAATCAGTGTTATAGGTAAGATCAAGAGTTAAAGCAGGTGTTATGCTATATTTAATATCAGCACCAAATTCATAGTCTACAGAATTATCCTTAATTGCTTTATTTCGAGTTGCTTGAGTTAAAACATAGGGAAAAACCTTTAGATTGCCAGGATTTTTTAAATTCAATCCATGCATCTTTCCCGCAAGGGATACTCTTTTAATACCAAAACTTAAACCTACTGGTAGTGGAGCCCAAAATGATACCTCATTGGTTTTGCTAATGTTTCTTTGAAAGTTTATTCCCCATGTCTTATTATTACCAGGGATGAATCTTATAGAATTAAGCGGAATTGCAAATTCAGCACTCCAACCATAATCACCAACTTCTGTTTTAACAATCCAAGAAGCATCCCAATTCAAATTAGTACCACCTATTACACCGCCCTGCTGTCTTTGCATAGTTCTACCCTCTACACCTTCTTTATCTATTTGGGCATCGTATTCCATTCCTGCAGAATTAGTACCAAATAAAAATCCATTTTGCTGATCATTGTATGTATCCAGTATAAATAGAAAACTATCATCATCATCTAAATTCGCATCTCGTCTAGAATCTGATACGACAAGAGTGTTTGGGCTAGAATCAAAACAAACTACTCCTAAATAAAATATAGAGTTAGCAAATGCTATTCTAATTTCTGTTTTTTCAGAAGACTCATCACCAAATATTGGTTTAGTTTGAATCATTTTATTTAATGCTGGAACTGACATCCAAACTTCATCTGAAAGAACATTACCGTCTATAACTGGATTAGAATTTAATAATGTAGCATTAAAAAATGGGCTATCGGATAATTGATTATTTTGAGAAAAAAGAAAAAAAGGAAACAAAAAGAAAAAGATTAGATTTAAGAGTTTTATTCTTTTCATATCTCTAATGTAATTACAAAATATGTAATTACATTCTGGGGTCAAAGAAATTAATTTTTTAAAATAATTTTTTAAGAATTCTCTCAGGAATAAACTTAAGAATGAAAGCAACTATATTATATCTTTTAGTAATATAAACCGACTTTTTCTTTTTATATATTGCCTTCATTATTTGTTTAGTAGCCTTTTCTAAACTTTGCACCCAATATATTTTATCCTTATTGCCTTTTAAAATTTCAGTATCAACATATCCTGGTCTTACATCAGTAATATCTATTGATTTTTTTAATCTAAATGCTTTAAATCTTAATCCCTCAAGGTAATTTATTTGATATGCTTTTGATGCATTATAAGATGGCGCTAATCCATTGCCTCTTATTCCAGCGATTGAACTTATTGCAACAATGTGACCAGAATTTTGTTTAGAAAAATAGTTAAATCCCCACCCAACCGTTTCAGTAAATGCAACAACATTTAATTGATTGGTTTTATTTTCAATAGAAAACTCTAAACTCTTATTTACATCACCGAATCCAGAACTAATAACTAACATGTCAAGACCTCCCATTAATTTTTCTAATTCACCTAATTTTTTAGCATTATTTTCTTTTGTACAATCATAAGAGCTTACAAATATATTTTTTGGATTAATTTTTTTTATCTCCTCTAAATTATTAATCCTTCTTCCTGTTATCCCAATTTTATAATGATCTCTTAAAAGAGAAAGAGCAATTCCTTTTCCTATTCCCGAAGAAGCTCCAACTATAATTGCTTTTTTCATTTTAAATGTTTTTTTATCTTTCTAATCTACCAACAACAAATCAAAATTCAAAAAAACAAAAGATTATAACAAAAGATTATTAAATTAAAAATAAGTAAAGTATAAGTTATAATTATGAACACAAATATTTTAGTTGCAATACTATTTTTATTTACATTCTCATCATGTATCAATAATTCAAAAAATAAATCACCCAATATTATTTTTATTTTAGTAGATGACTTAGGATGGAAAGATTTAGGATATTCTGGCAGTACTTTTTATGAAACTCCCAACATTGATAAACTTAGAAATGAAAGTTATGAATTTTCTTCTGCATATGCCGCAAGCTCAGTTTGTTCTCCCACTAGAGCCTCTATTATGACGGGGAAACATCCTGCAAGAGTTAATATAACTGATTGGATCCCAGGAGATAATCCATTAGACAGACCTTTTTTAGGACCAAAAGATCTTCATCAACTTCCACTTGAAGAAGTAACCATTGCAGAAAAACTTAAAAATTATGGTTACACAACTTTTTATTCAGGTAAATGGCATTTAGGATCTGAAGGTTATTATCCTGAACAAAATGGCTTTGATATTAATATAGGAGGTTTTGAGAAAGGCTCACCTCCTGGTGGTTATTATACACCATATAAAAACCCAAAACTAAGTGATGGACCTGAAGGTGAATATTTAACAGATAGGCTTACAAGTGAATCCATTAAATTCATCGAGAATAATAAAAAAGATAACCCATTTGCTTTATTTTTAGCGTTTTATACTGTTCACACACCAATTCAAGCAAATAAAAAACATGTTTCATATTTTGAAAATAAGCTCAATAAATTAGATGATAATATAGCAAGAACTAGACAAGAAGGTAAAGCAATTACTTTGTTAAATCAAGTCAATCCAGACTATGCATCAATGGTTTATGCTCTAGATGAAAATATTGGAAGACTTATAAAAAGTTTAAAAGAAAATAATTACTATGATGATGCTCTAATTATATTCACATCAGACAATGGGGGTTTATCAACTTTAAGAAGAGTTGCTCCAACTTCTGTCTCCCCTTTAAGAGCAGGGAAAGGTTGGCTTTATGAAGGTGGTATAAGGATCCCCCAATTAATTAAAATGCCAGAAAACAATAAAAACATAAAAATATATGAGCCTACAGTTTCTTATGATTTGTTTCCAACTATTTTAGAGTTTGCTGGTATTGAAAACACTAATCAAGAAATTGATGGAATAAGTTTAATCCCTCATTTAAAAACTGGTAAAGAATTAAACAGAAAAGATATTTTTTGGCATTTTCCACATTACCATACAAGTCAATGGAAACCAGGCGCAGCAATAAGGCAAGGAGATTGGAAACTAGTAGAACATTATGAATCAAATAAAATTGAGTTATTTAATCTTAAAGATGATGTCGGTGAGTCAAAAAATTTGAATTTAATTTATCCAGAAAAGACAGAATCACTTTTAAAGAGGCTTCATGAATTACAAAAAAAAACCAATGCTAATTCTGTAAAGATAAATCCAAATTACAACTCCCCAT
>JAYZHG010000098.1:0-5211 GCA_036166735.1 Bacteroidota bacterium
GAAATATTAATAATGCTTTAGATGAATTTAATATAAAACATAATTCCTATAAACATCAATCTTTTTTTAATAAAATAAAGTGGTGGATTTCAAATAATTATCTTAAGTTCAAAAAAACAATTTTGAATCTACTTAATTTTAAAAATAGTTAAAATAAATAAACAATTAATAGATATGAACATATCAATAATAGTTGCAATATCTAAAAATGGTGTTATAGGAAGAAACAATAAATTAGCATGGAATCTTCCAGATGACATGTTCTATTTTAGCAAAATGACCATGGGACATACAGTTATTATGGGAAGAAAAAATTGGGATTCCATTCCTAATAAATGGAGACCTCTCCCAAATAGGAAAAATATAATTATTTCTAGAAATATAAATCAAAATATTAAAAATGTAGATATAACAAGTTCAATTGAAAAAGCAATTAAAATAGGTAGAGAAAATGAAGATGAAGAAATATTTATTATTGGTGGAGGTGAAATTTATAAACTAGGATTCAAATTTGTTGATAAATTATACATTACAGAAATTAATAAAAATATAGAAGGAGATACATTTTTTCCAAAATGGAATAAAAATAAATGGAAAGAAATTTCAAGAATATCTCATCCTTCAGATTCAAAACACAAATACGATTTTGATTACGTTATTTATAAAAAAAATAAATGAAACATATTTATTGTGAAATAATAACAATTGGAGATGAAATATTATATGGTCATATTCTTGATACTAATGCACAATGGATAAGCCGAGAACTTGATAAAATCGGTATTAAAACAAGAAAAAGAACTACAATCGGTGATAATTCTGCAGATATAACTAATGTTTTAGATAAATCTTTAAATAAAAACAATTTAATTATTTTAACTGGGGGCCTTGGCCCTACAAACGATGATATAACAAAAAATTGTTTGAATGATTTCTTTGGAGGAAAATTAGTTACTGATGAAAATACCTTATCCCATATAAAAAGAATATTTAAAAAAAGAAATTTTGATTTTACCAAAAAAAATAAAGATCAAGCACTAGTGCCTAATAATTGTATAGTTCTCCATAACGAATTTGGTACTGCTCCTGGTATGGCTTTTCATAAAGATAATAAATTAATAATTTCATTGCCTGGGGTTCCTTTTGAGATGAAAAGTTTATTTATAAATCAATGTGTTGATCTAATAAAAAATAAATTTTTACTCCCTTTTATTTATCATAGAACAATTAAAACTATAGGGATTGGTGAATCTTGGCTCTCAGATTTAATTAAAGACTGGGAATCTAATCTAGATAAAAATGTTAGTCTAGCATACTTACCAAGTCTGGGTAGAGTGAAATTAAGATTAACAGGCAAAGGAGATAATCTAGAAAAAATCAAAAAAAAAATAAAAAACTATGAAAAAAATCTTCTTAAGATTATTCAAAAATATGTATATGGATTTGATAAAGAAGAATTAGAATCATCAATTGGAAAACTATTAATAAAAAACAATAAAACTATTTCATTTGCTGAAAGTTGTACAGGAGGATTCATATCTCGTATGATAACATCAGTTCCTGGAAGTTCTCAGTATTTTGTAGGTAGTATAATTGCTTACAGCAATGAAATCAAAATGAATAATTTAAATATAAAAAAAGAAAATATAGATAAATATGGTACAGTAAGTAGAGAAATTGTCGAAGAAATGGCAAGAAATGTTAGAAAAAAATTTAAATCATCAATTGGAATTTCAACTAGTGGAATAGCTGGTCCAGATGGAGGAACAAAAGAAAAACCAGTAGGAACAGTATGGATAGGGTATTCAGACAAAGACAAAACTACGAGCAAAAAACTAATACTAACTAAAAGAAGAGATATAAATATAACTTTATCTGCAGTTAATGCCTTAAATCAAATAAGAATAAATTTAAAAAGTAATTCCAAAAGTGATAGTCATTCTTCTAAATGATCCGTTTCTACTTATAATATTATCCTCAAAATTTAATCCAAAAGGACTATCAATAAATATCTCATCCCACCACCAGAAATTATGCTCGGATTTATACTTTTGTAAAAGATATCCAAATCTTAAGGATAAATGTTTTCTGCCAGATGATTTTTTAATTCCTATACCAGGATTAAAATAAAATCCACCACTTTCTGATATATAATCATCATTACCAAGATCAGTTCCAATGGAATAACCTATGTTAGTAAAAGAAAAAACTCTAAACATAGATACCTCTTTATCATTTTTATTAATTGGTAAAATATCATAACTAGCAGTTAAATAAATTGGGAAAAAATTAATTAAATCAACAGTAAATATTCCTAACCCTAATCCAGGATCTAAATATTTATCATTAAGAATTCCCTTTGAAAAAAATAATTCTCCATGAGGTATTTCCCAACTGTCTATATTAAAACCCATTTCAATGTTATTCCAGCTTTTTTTATCAAATTCAAAAAATTGATTTGGTTTTTTAATTTTCAACTTATAAATTAATTCCGATGGAATTTTGATTGTATCTTGTCTTTTATTATCAAAAAATAAAAGGTATCCAGAATTTTCAAAACTTATATCTTTATTAAAATATTGCAATAATTTTCCCTTATATTTCTTGCCATCGAAAATAACATAATCTCTATTCTGAGATATCATTGAAAAAGGTAAAAAAAATAAAATAAAAAAATATTTTTTCATTTTACAGTCTATTAATTGGAATAGTGCTTATATAATCTATTTCACCCTTATCACAGTCATATGAGTACTGATGAAAACCATCATTACCTATCATCATTAAAATACCCATAAATGGAATAACATCAATTGAACTAATATCTTTAAAGTGTTCAGTAAGCTTTATTTCATTAAGATTTGAAATATCATACATTTTTAGACCATACTCTCCTTCAGTTATAAATAAACAGTCACCATCAATACCAAGACCATGTGGATTAATCATAGAATAGGTTTTAAATAATATAGGTTCGCTAATTTTTGATATGTCTATAATATCAAGCTGATTATTAAAACCCTGACATGCAGTACCACCTCTTAACGTTACAAAAGCAAAATCTCCTTGAACTACCACAGGATCACAACTAGTCACGTGCTGATAAGTAGAAATCCAGTTAGGTTCTACTTTATTTTCTAAATCATATATATGCATACCATTCTGAGCACCAATAAATAATCTATTATCATAAGGAAAGATAGTTTCAACTCCCCAACCTAAACCTACTTTTGATTTAAATTCAGGATTAATTTGATCAGAAATGTCAAAAGTATTTAAATCCCAAGAATCAACGGTATATAAGTAATCACCAACTATAGTAAATCTTGCCATTGATCCACCAATACCTGTTCCAGACTCCCCTTTTGTAGAGAAATTAGAATTAATACCTGATGAACCAACATTTAAAACAACATCATTTGAACCCTCACAAGAGATTATTATAAGTATCAAAACTATGAACTTGTAAATTGATAGAAATGTTTTTTTAATTTTCATATAATTAATCATAAGCTAATTCACAATTATAACTTTCAATAAACTCCTCAACAACTTCTTCATCAAATCCAACCACAATCCCTAATTCTTCTGAATATAATCCTTGATTAATATAATAATTCTCAAAAATTCCTTCTACCCTATTAACTTCACTAATAGATGTTAAATTAGATATATCAAAAACAACTAAATCTAGATAGCTATCTGCATATAGATAATTACCTTTTGTTGCAATATCATAGTTTCCTGGTAAAATAATAAAACCAATATTTTCAGGATTATTTATATTTCTATTATCTAAAACATGAATACCTTTTCCAATTTCACTGATAAAAATAAAACCCTCTTTATAATTTAATTTTCCAGGATTATTAATTTCTCTAGATTCTACATAATCAACTGTATCTCTAATCTTCTCTTTAGTTTCATATAATGGGTTTTGTATTGTGTAAGTTCTATAATATTCACATTTATCTTCACAAGAAAATAATAAAATAGAAACGAAAAAAAATATGTAATTTAGTACTCGCATACTAACCTTTAAAACGTTGGTTGCACAAAATTATTATTTATCTTTTAACTAAAAAATAAAATGAGTTCTATTCAAATAATAATGCCAAAAATGGGTGAAAGCATAATGGAAGGGACTATTTTAAAATGGCTTAAAAAAGAAGGAGACCATATAGATGAAGATGAATCTATCTTAGAAATTGGAACCGATAAAGTTGATACCGAGATACCATCAATTTATAATGGTAAATTAAAAAAAATATTAGTTCATGAAGGTGATATAGTTCAAGTTGGAAGTCCTATAGCAATAATTGAAATAAAAAAGTCCGTTTCAAATAATGAAATAAATCAAGATTCAATGAAAATTGTTGATAATATTTTTAATGATGCTTTAAATAATAATTCTTCAGAAAAAACAAAAAAAGATAAAAAAATTAAAAAAGACTCAAACAAATTTTATTCTCCTTTAATATTGAATATTGCAAATAGAGAAAACATTAGTTTAAAAGAGCTCGACTCAATAAAAGGGACTGGAGAAAATCAAAGAGTCACTAAAATTGATTTATTAAAATTTCTTGAAGATAAAAACATAAAAATATCTGAAACTAAATCAATCAATAAAAGTAATGCTACTGAAAAAATAGTTTTAAATGAAAATGAAGAACTAATTGAAACAGATAGAGTAAGAAAAATTATTGCTTCAAGAATGGTAGAATCAAAACAAATATCTCCCCATGTAACATCTTTTATGGAAGCTGACATTACTGATGTTGTAATCAAAAGACTTGAAATTAAAGAACAATTTTTTAAAAAACATCAAACTCCAATTTCTTTCAACCCAATTTTTATTTATTGTGTTTGTAAAGCAATTCAAGACTTTCCACTTATAAATATTTCATATATAAATGATAAAATAATTAAAAAAAATTATATAAATATTGGTATAGCCGTAGCACTCAAAGATGATAATTTAATAGTTCCCGTTTTGAAAAATGTTGAAAATATGGATTTTTTAACTATAGTAAAAAAATCAAATGACTTAATAAAAAGAACTAAAGAAAATAAATTACATCCAGATGAATTAAGTGGAGGGACATATACAATATCAAACATTGGTTCTTTTGGAAATACTATGGGAACTCCTATAATTGTTCAACCTCAAGTTGCAATATTAGCTATTGGAACTATAAAAAAAGTAGCAGC
>JAYZHG010000099.1:0-14688 GCA_036166735.1 Bacteroidota bacterium
AGTTAAAGAGGAGGACCCAGAAGTTGAGGAAGTTGTAGAAGAAGTTAAAGAGGAGGAGCCAGAAGTTGAGGAAGTTGTAGAAGAAGTTAAAGAGGAGGAGCCAGAAGTTGAAGATGATGATAAAGAAGCTAAATCATTAAAAAAAGGTTTAGAAAAAACAAAAAAAAGTTTTTTTTCTAAATTAAAATCAGCAATAATAGGTAAATCAAAGATTGATGATCAAGTATTAGATGACCTTGAAGAAGTTTTAATAACTTCTGATGTTGGTGTTAAAACTACAATTAAAATTATTGAAAGAATAGAAGAGAGAGTATCTAAAGAAAAATATACTAGCGTAAATGAATTAAATAAGTTATTAAAGGATGAAATTGTTCAATTACTTGCTGAGAATAGTTCAGATTTAGAAGCATTTGATGTTTCCGAAGATCAAGTACCATATGTTATATTAATTGTTGGAGTTAATGGAGTTGGCAAAACTACTACTATTGGTAAATTAGCTGCACAATTTAAAGAAGGTGGACTTAAAGTATTATTGGGTGCTGCAGATACATTTAGAGCGGCTGCAGTTGATCAATTATTATTATGGGCTGAAAAGGTTGGTGTTGATGTAGTTTCTCATGGTATGAATACGGATCCAGCATCTGTGGCTTATGATACCGTTAAGAAAGCTGTAAATGAAAATTATGATGTTGTAATAATTGATACGGCAGGAAGATTGCATACTAAGGTTAATCTCATGAATGAACTTTCTAAAATTAAAAGAGTAATTCAAAAATTTAAAGATGATGCTCCACATGAAATAATGTTAATTTTAGATGGCAGTACAGGTCAAAACGCATTTGTTCAAGCCGAAGAATTTATAAAAGTAACAGATGTAAATTCTATAGCAATTACAAAATTAGATGGAACTGCTAAAGGAGGTGTTGTAATTGGAATAACAGATCAATTTAAAATTCCTATAAAATATATTGGAGTGGGTGAAAAGATTGGAGATTTGCAACTTTTTCATAAGGGTGAATTTGTTAATTCATTTTTTGATTAATGGAAATTTTCTGTTTGTTATTTGTGTCTTTATTACATTTTTTTTCAGAGGGGGTTATAAATGCAGCTGATTTTCTTTGGAATGGTCCAATATTAGTTTCTTTATTATTAGGCGGTGGTTTTATACTTTTAATTCGTTCAAAATTTATCCCTTTATTACATTTTAATCATGCTTTTAAATTATTAAAAAAAAAATCAAATTCATCTGAAGGTATAAGTTCTGTTGAAAGTGTATCAAGTCATGTTGGTGGAATTGTTGGAATGGGAAATATAAGTGGTGTGGCTATAGCAATAATTATGGGAGGTCCTGGTGCTATATTTTGGATGTGGGTAACTGCTTTTTTTGGTATGATTACAAAATTTTATACATGTAGTCTTGCAGTTATGTATAGAGATAAAAAAGATGGTCAATTTGTTGGAGGACCAATGTATGTTATTTCAAAAGGGCTAGGAAAAAATTGGAAATTTTTAGCTTATATATTTTGTTTTTTTGGTCTTTTAGGTGTTTCCCCTATTTTTCAATCCAATCAAATTGTTGAAATTATAAATTCAGTTTTTTTAAAGAATAATGTACTATATATAAATCAATTTATTAGTGATTTTATAATTGGAATTTGTATTTCTATTGTAGTTTCTATGGTAATTTTTGGTGGTATAAAACGAATTGGAAGGGTAGCGAGTAAATTAGCTCCATTTATGGTCATATTATATATGGTGGTGGTTTTTTATATAATTATAGATAATTATACTAAAATCATTCCAACCATCAATTTAATTATTACTGATGCTTTTTATGCAAATTCTGTTTTAGGAGGAGCACTTGGTTCTTTAATTTTAATTGGTGCTAGAAGAGCATCTTTTTCAAATGAGGCAGGAATTGGAACAGCACCAATTATTCATGCTGCAAGTAAAACAGATAATCCAATACAAGAAGGAATGGTATCTATGATAGGTCCATTTATAGATACAATTGTAGTCTGTACTTTAACAGCATTGTGCATATTGGTTAGTGGTACTTGGGAAAACAATACTTATGCTGGAATTGCTGTTGTAGCTCAAGCGTTTAATGATTCTTTACCAATACTTGGCCCTTATTTATTACTTATTTGTACTCTTTCGTTTGCAATAACAACACTTTTTAGTTTGTCATTTTTTGGAGAAAGATGCTTGGCATATCTAATTGGAGAAAGGTATAGTTTTATTTATAGGTATATATATATCGTATTAATTCTAGTTGGCTCAACATCTTCTTTGAAGTTTGTTATAAGTTTAATAGATCTTTCATATGGTATTATGGCATTTCCAACTATGATTTCTGTTTTGTTACTTTCTTATAAAATTGATAAAAAATCAAATAAATATTTTCAAACATTAAATAATGGCAAATAATAACAAATTTTTATATTTGTAGTCCCAAAAAAATTAAAAATGAAAATAATTATTGCGGGAACAGGTGAAGTTGGATTCCACCTTTCTAAATTACTTACGCAAGAATCACACGATATAGTCATTATTGATTACAGCAGGGAAGCGTTAAAAAAAGCTGCTATAAGTCTAGACGTATCAACTGTTAAAGGTGATTGTACTTCAATTAAAACTCTTGAAACAGCTGGAGTAAATAAAGCAGATTTATTAATTGCTGTAACATCATCTCAGCATATTAATATTTTGTCTTGTACGATGGGTAAAAACCTTGGTGTTAAAAAATGCATAGCTAGAATTTCAAACACAGAATTACTTCACAGAAAAGATACCTTTGATTTAAAATCAATAGGAATTGATGAAGTAATTTATCCAGAATCTTTGGGAGCAAATGAAATAAAAAATTTATTGAAAGAATCTGCAGTTACTGATACTTTTGAATTTGAAAAAGGAAAACTTCAACTTATTGGAATAAAAATAGGTAGTAATTCTGATCTAAAAGATAAGACTTTAGGTGAGTCTGCATATTTAAATCCTGAAACCAACTTTACAACTGTTGCAATTGTAAGAGATATAGAAGATAAAATTAAAAATGAAACTATAATACCTAGGGCACATAATATTTTTAAAGAGAATGATCATGCTTATTTTGTTGCTGAGTCAAATGATGGGATAGATAGAGTACTTTCTCTTACCGGTAAAGAGCATTTAGATATTAAAGATATTATGATATATGGTGGTTCTGATTTAGCATATATTTCATCTAAACATTTATCAAAAAAGTATAACATAAAACTTATTTGTGAAGACAGAGAAAATTGTGAAAAGCTTGCTGATAATTTACCAAATGTTATGGTTCTTAATGGGAATGGTACGGATGTAAATTTTTTAATGGAAGAAGATTTGGAAAATATGGATGCTTTTCTTGCACTTTCAAATGAAACAGAAAAAAATATTTTAGCTTCTCTTGCAGCTAAAGAATCAGGAGTTAAAAAAACAATTTCTCAGGTTGAGAATATAGATTATATTCCTTTAGCTCAAAATATGGGAGTTGACACCACAATAAATATTAAGTATTTAACTGCTAATTTTATATTTAAATATATAAGAGAAGGAGAATTGTTAAACCTTACTTTATTACAGGGAGTAGATGCAGAAGTTATTGAACTTGAAGTTAAAGAAGGTTCTGAAGTTTTAGGTAAAAAATTAAAAGACTTAAATTTTCCAAAAACTGGAGTTATTGGTGGTGTAATAAGAAAGAATAAGCCATTAATTCCAAGAGGTGATTTTGAATTTGAAGTAAAAGATAGAGTTATTATAGTAAGTAAACATGAATCTTTGCATCCTATTGAATCAATGTTCAAATGAAATTTAATTTAAATGTTATAGGTAATATCATTGGAATTCTACTGATGATAAATGGTTTTTTGATGTTAACTGCTGTCCCTTTTGGGATATACTTTAATGAAAATTCATTTGTTGGAATATTAATTTCATCATTTGTAAATATTGCCGTTGGATTTCAATGTTATCATTTAACAAAAAATACAAGAAATAAAGATTTAAAGCGAAGAGATGGATTTCTTATTGTAACTTTTAGTTGGTTAGTAATGTCCTTATTTGGGATGCTTCCTTATATTATTACTGGTCAAATTCCTTCTTTAACAGATGCTTTTTTTGAAACCGTTTCTGGATATACAACTACTGGAGCAACAATTTTGAATAATATTGAATCTTTAGATCATGGAATTTTATTTTGGAGAAGTCTTACTCAGTGGATTGGTGGTATGGGAATTATAGTTTTAGCTGTTGCTATTTTACCATTTTTAGGGATTGGAGGAATGCAACTATTCGTTGCTGAAGCTCCTGGAGTATCGTTAGATAAATTGCAACCTAGAATAAAAGAAACGGCAAAAAGATTATGGATTATTTATATATCATTTACAGTACTGTTATTTTTTATTTTATATGCTGAAGGAATGAGTTTATTTGATGCAGTTAATCATGCCATGACAACTTTTGCTACTGGTGGATTCTCTACAAAAGATGCTAGTATTGGATATTTTGATTCACCACTGATACATTATACAATAATTGTTTTCATGATGATTTCTGCAACAAATTTTACTTTAATATATTTTGGACTTAAATTAAACTTTAAGAAAGTATTTTATAATGAAGAATTTAGAATTTATTTTTTATTTGTTCTTATTATTTCTTTGCTTGTTTTTATTTCTTTATTACAATATGATATTCCTAATGTAGAAGAAACTTTTAGAATAGCTTTATTTAATGTTGCTTCTATAATTACAACTTCAGGTTTTAGTACTGCAGATTATACAGGTTGGAGTGAGTTTTTAACGATTCTGTTTTTTATATTAATGTTTTTTGGTGCTTCAGCAGGATCCACTTCTGGAGGTGTTAAAATTGTTCGTCATGTTATTTTGTTAAAGAATACGTATATAGAATTAAAGAAGCAGATTCATCAATCTGGAGTTTTTACTCTTAGATTTAATAATTCCAGAATTCCTGAAAATGTTGTATTTAACATATTGGCATTTATGATGTTATATGTAGTTATTTTTTCTATTGGATCAGTAATTATGACATTATTAGGTGTAGATTTTATGACTGCGATTGGTTCAGTTGCTGCTTCTTTAGGAAATGTAGGACCTGGAATAGGTTCTGTTGGACCAGATGCTACATACAGTGGTATTCCAATTGCTGGAAAATGGTTTTTATCTTTACTAATGTTTATAGGTAGGTTAGAATTATTTACTTTTTTAATGATTTTAACTCCATTTTTTTGGAGAGGTAATTAAGATATGATTGAATTATTTTATATTCTTTGGAATGCTGATCCAGAAATTATTTCAGGATTTCCACCTAGATGGTATGGACTTCTTTTTGCTTTGGGCTTTGTAGTTGGTTCAAGCATTATGACTAGGATTTATAAATTAGATGGAAGAAATCCAGATGAAGTTGAACGTCTTACAATTTACATGTTAATAGCAACTATTGTAGGAGCTAGACTTGGACATTGTTTGTTTTATGATCCGGTTTATTATTTATCTAATCCCCTTAAAATTTTATACATATGGGAGGGTGGATTAGCAAGTCATGGAGCAGCTATATCTATTATATTGGGATTAATTATATATGCAAAAAAAGTTAATGAATCTTTCTTTTGGGTTATAGATAGAGTGGTTATTGTAGTATGTCTTGCAGGGGCTTTTATTAGAATTGGAAATTTTATGAATTCTGAAATATTGGGTTTACCCACAGAATCTGGAAATGGCGTTGTCTTTGCTAGAAATACAAATGATATTTTAATGTATAGGTTTGATGGAAGGGTAGATGAGATCAATTTTTTAAAAAGAGAAGGAAATAAAAATGAAAATGGGGTTCCAATAACTATTAGAATAAATTATAAAGACGGATTAGAGTTAGATGATGATTATGAGAATAACTATTATAAAAATGATATTAAAAGTTTTTTAATTGGATATGAAAACATTAGAAATCATATATATCAGAATCCTTCTGAAGATTTAGACTACAAAATATTCAAAAATGGAAATAATTATTATGCTGAAATCTACACAGTAGGAATACCCAGACACCCCGCTCAATTATATGAAGCTTTTTATTGTATTCTTTTGTTTATAGGATTATTGTCATTGTGGTATTTTAAAAGATCTTCTATAAACAATGGATTTATTTTTTCAATTTTTATGATTACTCTTTGGTCTTTAAGAATTTTGGATGAACTTCTTAAAGAAAATCAAGTTGATTGGGAGGCTGATATTCCTTTGAATATGGGACAATGGTTAAGTATACCAATGATAATGCTTGGTATTGCAATATTTATAAAAACTTTCCCTAAAAAAACATCAAAATAATTTTACTTATTTGTTGGAAAACAACCACAAGGTCTTTCCTTGAATGAATAGCTAATTCCAATTTCTATAGAATTATATTCATTTATAATTCCATACCTCGCAAATGCTTTTATTTTTTCATATGATATGCCAATTGTAGGTTTTAAGATATATTTATTTTTATTATCAAAATTTTCTATTCCATAACCTATTCCTATGAATGGAGAAAATGCTTCATCAATAAAATAATAATAGATATTTATTCCTGCAGGTATTAAAGGTTTTTCTGTTGACGTATTGTCTGGATTAGAAAAAGTTCTCATGATTCCAGCTTCAATGGAGATCTCATATTTTGCTTTTTGATCAAGTGTATAGATCAACTCACCCATTACTCCAATTCCCATATCAAAACCATAACTGTTAGTTTCACCAACTGGAAATTTTGTTAAACCTGATACTGAAAATCTAAATGGTTTATAATATTTGTTTTGTTTGTTTTGACAAAAAGAAATGTATGGAATACAAACTATTATAAATAATATAAATGTTTTTTTCATTGTGACATTAATCTTAATAATTAATATTATTATATTAAATAATAATTTAAAATAAAATTAGCTATGATTAATGTCAATCCTATAAAAATATTAATAATCTTTTCTTTAATCTTATGTTCTTGTACTAGTGAACCAATTAAATGTGATTTGGTAATTTATAATGGTACAATTTATGATGGAAGTGGAGAAAATCCATTTATTGGATCGGTTGGATTGATAGATGATAAAATAGTATATGTTGGTGAAAACACAGTTTTTGATGCTGATACAACTATTGATGGTACAGGGCTTGCAATATCTCCCGGATTTATTAATATGCTCAGTTGGGGGTATGGCTCATTAATGGATGATGGAAGATCATTAAGTGATATAAAACAAGGTGTTACTCTTGAAGTTTTTGGAGAAGGAACATCTCCTGGTCCATATTGGAATGAAGGAAAGTATACAACTTTTGGTGGTGCAATGGAAGCTTTAGAGAATAATGGTGTTTCAACTAATATAGCCTCTTTTTTAGGAGCTGCTACAGTAAGAATTTTAGAAGTAGGTTATGATAATAGGAGTGCTACTGAAAATGAATTGATTAAGATGCGAGATATAGTAAAACAATCTATGGAAGAAGGGGCTATGGGTATAGGATCTTCTCTAATTTATGCTCCTGGTGATTATGCTTCTACAGAAGAACTTATAGAATTATGTAAGGTTGCTTCGGAGCATGGTGGAATGTACATTTCACATATGAGAAATGAAGATAATAAACTCCTAGAAGCATTGGAAGAACTGATAACTATATCAAAAGAAGCAAAGATACCATCAGAGATATATCATCTTAAAGCTTCAAGAGAATCAAATTGGCATATGTTAGATTCTTTGATAGAAAGGGTTAATCAAGTTAGATCTGAAGGACATAAAATTACTGCAGATATATATACGTATAATGCAAGTTCAACAGGCTTGACAGGTGTTATTCCAACATGGGTTCAGGCGGGTGGACATAGAGCATGGATTAATAGAATGAAAGATCCTGAAGTTAGACCAAGACTTCTTGCAGATATAAGAAAAGAATTATCAGAACAACCCCCAGAAGGAATACTTATGGTAGGATTTAAGACTAGTGATATGTCAAAAAAATATTTAGCAAAAACTGTAGCTGAAGCTGCTAAAATGAGGGGTCAATCTCCTGAAGAAGCTATTATCGATATGGTTATTGAAGATGATAATAGAATACAGTGTATATATTTTAGTATGTCAGATGAAAATATAGCAAAGAAAATCCAAATTCCATGGGTATCATTTTGTTCTGATGCTGGAACATATAGCGATATAAGCAATAAGTTCAGAACTCACCCTAGAGCTTTTGGAAGCTTTATTAGAGTTCTTGGTAAATATTCAAGAGATGAAAACTTAATCTCTCTACAGGAAGCTATTAGAAAGTTAAGTTATTTGCCAGCTTCTAATTTAAATCTTAAGAATCGAGGTTTGTTAAAAAAGGATTACTTTGCTGATGTAGTTATTTTTGATCCTAATAAAGTTGATGATAAAGCCACTTTTGAAGAACCTCTTCAGTTTGCGGTTGGAGTAAGTCATGTTCTTGTAAATGGAACACCGGTATTACTTAATGGTGAACATACAAATAAATTTTCTGGTAGATTTATAAGAGGGCCAGGTTATTTAGAAAAATAATTATCTTTTTCTAGCTGTTAGATATCGTTCAAGATGCATCTGATTAAGTTGGTCAGAGTCCCCATATTTGATTCTCATTTCAATTAATTTTTTGTGCATATTTTTTCTTACTTCAAGGTATTTTGGGTCATCATAAACATTTTTCATTTCTGAAGGGTCTTCCTGAAGATCATACATTTCCCATTCATCAATGTCATAGTAAAAATGCATTAGTTTATATCTGTCAGTTCTTACACCATAGTGTCTTTTCACCATATGAACAGATGGATATTCATAATATGTATAGTAAATAGCATCTCTCCACTTAGAAGAAGTATTATTTACAATTTTTCTAAATGAATCTCCTTGTAAATCATCAGGTATCTCTATTCCAGCATAGTCAAGAAATGTAGGCGCAAAGTCTAGATTTTGTATAAGATTATTGATTTTTATTCCAGGCTTAATTTCTTTTGGATATCTCATTAGTATTGGAGTTCTTAGAGATTCTTCATACATAAATCTTTTGTCAAACCAACCGTGTTCACCTAAATAAAAACCTTGATCTGATGTATAGATAACAATAGTATTTTCAGTTAAATTATTTTCATCTAAATATTTTAAAACTTCTCCAACTCCGTCATCAATAGATTGGATTGTCCTCAAATAATCTTTTATATATCTATTGAATTTCCAGATGCCTAATTCTTTACCTGATAGATTTGCTTTTCTAAAGGCATCATTCTTTGGAGTATAAGCGGCTAACCATTTCTCTCTCTGTTCGTTTGTTAATCTTTCTAATTGTCTGTTAAAATTTGTTTTTTCTCCAGTCTCTGGATCAGATAATAATTTAAAATCATGTCCCCACATTGCATGACCATCAATTTGCATTTCTTGTTCTTTCGCTGCTGTTCCCATACCCTCATAGGTATCAAAATAATTGTTAGGAGGAGTAAAAGTTTTATCATCGAAAAGAGTTAAATATTTTTCTTCGGTCATCCAATTTCTATGAGGTGCTTTTTGGTGGTATAAAAGTAAGAAGGGTTTATCTTTTTTTCGTTGATTTTTTAGCCAGTCTAGTGTTAGTTCCGTTGTGATTGGAGTAACGTGACCTTCTATTCTTATCGTATCTCCATTTTCTATGAAATCAGGATTGTAGTAATGACCTTGTCCAGGTAAAACTGCAGAGTAATCAAATCCTTGAGGAGCTCCATGCAAATGAATTTTTCCAATTAAAGCTGTTTGGTATCCAGAACTTTGTAATAATTTGGCAAAATTTGGTTGATCCCAATTAAATGGTTGAACATTATCAACTTTACCATTTACAAAACTGTGTTTTCCAGTTAGCATGACAGCTCTACTTGGTGCACATATTGAATTTGTTACAAATCCTTTATTAAATATGGCACCTTCTTTTGCTATCCTATCAATGTTTGGTGTATTATTAAGATTATGACCATAAGCACTAACTGCTTGGAAAGCATGGTCATCAGACATGATAAATACAATATTAGGTTGTGAATGTTTCTTGTTGCATGAAAAAAGAATAACTAAAAAAAATACCTTAAAAATCGATTTTTTTATCATGTTTAATATTACAATGAATTATTTTAATCATCAAGTAATGCCAATAAAAAAGCATATTCCATTGCTGTTTCTTTATATGCTTCAAATCTACCAGAAGCTCCTCCATGTCCTGCTTCCATATTACAGTACATAAGAAGTGGCTCATTATTTGTCCTTCTATCCCTTAGTCTAGCAATCCATTTTGCAGGTTCGAAATATTGAACTTGTGAGTCATGATATCCAGTCGTAATAAATATTGCAGGATAGTCTTTTCTTTCTACTTGGTCGTATGGAGAGTAAGACAACATATAATCATATGACTCTTTATTGTTTGGGTTTCCCCATTCATCATATTCAGAAGTGGTTAAAGGGATATCTTCATCAAGCATTGTGGTAACTACATCAACAAATGGCACTCCTGCAACAATTCCTCTAAAAAGTTCTGGAGCCATATTAGATACTGCACCCATAAGAAGTCCTCCTGCGCTACCTCCCATAGCAAATAATTTATCTTCATTTACATAATTTGCTTTAATTAAATACTTACCGCTGTCGATAAAATCATAGAAAGTATTTTTCTTTTTAAACATTTTCCCATTGTCATACCATTCTCTGCCTAAGTACTGACTTCCTCTAATATGTGCTATTGCGTAAACAAAACCCCTATCCAGAAGGCTAAGTCTTACCGAACTAAAACTTGCATTATTTGTTATTCCGTATGATCCATACCCATAAAGAAGAAGAGGGTTTTTCCCTTCTTTAAATATATCTTTTCTATAAACGAGTGATATTGGAATCTTTTCTCCATCTCGTGCTGGAGCCCATACTCTTTTACTTAAATAGTTATTTTTATTAAAGTTTCCACCTAATACCTCAGTTTCTTTAAGTACTTTTTTTTCTTTTGTCGACATATCATATTCTATGACTGAATTAGGGGCCGTCATGGATGAATAACTATATCTAAATTTATCAGTATTTAATTGAGGGTTTGCACTAGAGTATAAGGAATAAACTTCTTCTTCAAAGCTGATATAATGATTTTCTTTTCCACTCCAAGGTCTTATTTCTATCTTTTTAAGTCCATTTTCTCTTTCAGTAACAACTAAGTAATTACTAAAAATCTCTATATCTTCAAAAAATATATTTTCCCTATGTGGTATGTAATCTTTCCATTGATTAGAATTGGTTTTATTTTCTTCACACGTCATTAGCTTAAAATTTGTAGCGTTGTCTTTATTTGTCCTAATATACCATTTGTCCATATAATGATCAATTGAATATTCAAGGCCTTTAATTCTCTCTTGAAAAACCTTGAATTGTCCATCAGGTGTGTTTGCATCTAAATATCTATATTCCTGAGATAAAGTTGCACTAGATCCGATTATTATATATTTATCTGTCTTTGTTTTGTATGAGAACACACTGAATGTTTCATCTTCTTCATAGTAAACTTCTGAACCAATTCCATCTGTGTTTATTTTATATTTCATCACTCTCTCAGTTCTAAGTGTTTCTATGTCTTTATTATTATAGAATATGGTTTTATTATCATTAGCCCATGTAATAGATCCAGACGTATTAGGTATTTTCTCTTCATAAATTTTTCTTGTATCTAAATCCATAAAATAAATGGTATAAAGTCTTCTACTTACTGTATCTACACTATAAGCCATTATTTTATTATCAGGACTAATATCAATGCTTCCAACTCGAAAATATTCATGTCCTTTGGACATAATATTTGCATCAATTAATACCTCCTCTTCTGATTTTAGTGATTCTTTTTTTCTACAATAAATTGGGTATTGTTTATCTTTCTCATATCTAGTATAATAGTAATATCCATTATCATAATAAGGTACGCTACTATCCTTCTCCTTTATTCTTGATTTAATCTCTAAAAAAATATCTTCTTCCATCTTTTTGTAATCTTTCATGTATTCGTCTCTGTAAGAATTTTCAGAATTTAGATAGTCAATAACTTTTTTGTTACCCCTCTGGTTAAGCCAATAATATTCATCAATTCTTTCATTATTATGATTGCTTAAAGTGGTATATATTTTTTCAGCCTTGGGTTCTATCAACTTTGTATTTTTCATAGTGCACGAATTTAATATTAAGAATATTGCTATATAAGTTTTTTGCATTATTTAATTCAAATTTTGCATTTGTATAAGTTTTTTATACATCTCACTGTTTTTGATAAGATCTTTATGATTTCCTATTCCAACAATTTTACCTTCATCAATAAGGATAATTTTATCAACATTAATTACTGTACTTAGTCGGTGTGCAATAATAATTGAAGTTCTATTTTCCATCACATTTTCAATTGCATTTTGTACAACTTTTTCTGACTCTGAATCAAGAGATGAAGTTGCTTCATCAAGAATTAATATAGGAGGATTTTTGTAGATAGCCCTAGCTATACATAATCTTTGTCTTTGTCCCCCTGAAAGTTTTAATCCTCTCTCACCAATTATGGTATCGAATTTATTTTCAAGTTTATTAATGAACTCATATGCATTTGCAATTTTGGCTGCATTAATAATTTTTTCCATATTAATATTTTTATTTCCGAAAGTAATATTATTGGTTATTGTATCATGAAAAACAATTGACTCTTGTGTAACAACTCCCATCATTGTCCTGAGGCTATAGGTGTCGTATGTGTTTATATTTTTTCCATCGATTTGAATTTCCCCTGTTTGGACTTTATAAAATTTTGATAGAAGATCAATAATTGTTGATTTGCCACTTCCTGATGGTCCTATTAGTGCTATTTTTTCTCCTTTTTTAATGTTAAAACTGATCTTATTTAAAACTTTATCAGTTTCGTATGCAAATGAAACATCGTTAAAACTTATTTTAGATTCTAATTTTTCAATTTTTTGAGTTCCATCATCCTCTTCTACTATTATTGTTTTGTCAATATATTCAAAAGTCCTGTCAGCAGATGCTAGTCCTCTTTGAATGGTATTAAAAGCGTCACTTATTGCTTTAGCGGGGTTTAATACTTGTGAAAAAATAATAATGAAAGCAATAAATTCTGATGCTGAAATATCAGAAGATTTATCTAGCACCATGCTACCTCCAATTAATAGAATACCGGCTACTGTGGCTACTCCTAAAAATTCAGAAATAGGACTTGCTAACTCAAACCTTTTATACATTGATATGTTTTGTTTACCATAATCGTCTACTTCTTCTTTGAATTTTTTATTAACAAACCAATTAGCAGTAAAGAGTTTTATTATTCTTATTCCATCTAAGCTCTCACTTATTACATTGTTTATTCTTCCTAAAGCAGTTTGACTGTATGCAGCTTTAATTTTAAGATGTTTTGCAATATATGATATAATAGCACCTGAAATTGGAATAAGGAATATTGTATATAAAGTAAGTTCAACAGATATGGTACTTAAAATAAAGAATAGACCTAATAATAGAGCGGGTTCTTTGAATAATACCCTAATGGAATTAATTACTGAATTTTCAATTTGTTGAATATCGCTTGTAAGTCTTGAAACAACATCTCCTTTTTTCTTATTTGTGAAAAAATTTATTTTAAATGCTAATATTTTATTAAATAATTCATTTCTTATGTTAGTTACAATTTTTACTCTGATTTTAGCAATTATAATTGCTGATAAGTATCTAAAAAGGTTTGAAAAGAATACTGAGGCAACTATGACAATGCACACAAATTTTAGCGCCTCTTTTCTTCCTCCACTCTCAACTATTTTGTTGAAATTATTGTAAAAAATACTTTTGAAGTATTCTAAAGAAATTTGAAAATTTCCAATTTCTGTATAATTTAAAGTAGTCTGTTCATCTATTTGATTAAATAATACTTCTAGTAATGGTATGAGAACAGAGAAATTTATCATACTAAATACAATGTAAAAAACGGTAAATAATAGATATAAAGGTATATTTTTACCAAAAGGCTTTGCATAGAATAGAATTCTGAAGTATGTCTTCATTCAGCTAAATTAAGAATAATATTTCACTCATTTTTTGTAAAAAAATAACATTTTGATAGCTTTGCAAACCTTTGTATAAAAAAGAGGTTTTAAAAATGAAGAAAGATATCCATCCAAATTATAAGGAAGTTGTGTTTCAGGACGTTCAGAGCGATTTCAAATTCTTGACACGTTCTACATTAACATCTGAAGAAAAAATTAAGTGGGAAGATGGAAAAGAATACCCTTTGATAAAAGTAGAAGTAAGTTCTGCTTCTCATCCATTCTATACAGGAAAGAAAATTTTTGTAGATACTGCAGGTAGAGTTGAGAAATTCAATAAAAAATATAAAGCAAAAGCTGCTGTTAAATCAGCACCGAAAGAAAAAGTTGAAGTAAAAAAAGAAGAAGCTCCAGTTGCTGAAGCTCCAAAAGAAGAGGCTCCAGTTGCTGAAGCTCTAAAAGAAGAAGCTCTAAAAGAAGAGGCTCCAAAAGAAGAAGCTCCAAAAGAGGAAGCTCCAAAAGAAGAGGCTCCAAAAGAAGAAGCTTCAAAAGAAGAGGCTCCAAAAGAAGAAGCTCCAAAAGAGGAAGCTGCAAAAG
>JAYZHG010000100.1:0-4004 GCA_036166735.1 Bacteroidota bacterium
TCATGGTGATATAATTATTGATGGTGGAAATTCTCATTTTGATGATACAGAAAGGCGTTTTAAGTACTTAGAATCAAAGAAAATTAATTTTTTAGGAGCTGGTGTCTCTGGAGGTTCTAAAGGAGCACGATATGGCCCTAGTATTATGCCTGGTGGAAATAGAGAGTCTTATTTAAAGATCAAACCAATATTTGAAAGTGTTGCTGCTAAAGTTAATAATGTTCCTTGTGTTGCATATTTAGGTGAATCTTCTTCAGGTCATTATGTTAAAATGATACATAATGGTATTGAATATGCAATGATGCAGTTAATTTCAGAGTCTTATGATGTATTGAGAAGAGGACTTAAAAAAAATAATGGTGAAATTCAAAAAATATTTTCACAATGGAATAATGGTATTTTGAATTCGTATCTAATTGAAATTACCAAAGATATTTTTTCTAAAAAAGATATGGAAACAGGTAATTATATGATTGATGTCATTTTAGATAAAGCCAAACAAAAAGGTACAGGAAAATGGACATCTCAAAATGCAATGGATCTTGGCATTAATGTACCAACTATTGATTCAGCTGTTTCTATGAGAATAATTTCATCATTTAAAGATCAAAGAATAAAAGCAGAAAATATGTATAAAACTCAAGACAATAAAACATCTTTAATAAATATTACTGTTGAAGATATTGAAAAGTCATTGATATTTGGTTTTGTTGTTAGTTTTATACAGGGGTTAAGTCAGCTTCGATCTGCTTCAAATGAAAAATCTTATAATTTAAATTATTCTGAAATATGTAAAATTTGGAGAGGTGGGTGTATCATTAGAGCAAAAATACTTCAAGATTTTATGAATGCTTTTAATTTAAATTCAGAATTAGAAAATTTATTTTTTGATTTAAATATTAAAGAAATAGTAAATTTAAATATAGAGTCTGCTAGAAAAGTATCAATCTATTCTATAGAAAATGAAATTCCATTATCTGGATTATTATCTTCCATTAGTTATTTTGATTCTTTTAAATCGGGAAATTTACCTATGAATTTAGTTCAGGCTCAAAGAGATTGTTTTGGAGAACATACTTTTGAAAGAATTGATAAAAAAGGTACATATCACTTCAAGTGGTAAACGATTTTAATTTTTAGAATACAAATTTTTTAAGTCTGAGTCACAGAGTTCTTGAATCAATTTTGACACTTTATTACATACGTCTTTAAAATATTTTTTTCCTTTTTCTTTAGTTGATTTTATTGGATTTCCAATTCCAGTATCATTAGTTGCTTTTGACCATTGTCTTTCTGACCATGTCCAATTTTCTCTTAATGATTTAATATTAATTTTATTTTCTTTACCTTCTCCCCAATGTATTTTTTTTTCTACTAGGTCAGGTCTAAGGTATAATATAAGACTAGTTTCGAGTTCATCAGCATGGTCTCCATCATTTTCAAAGTAATTTGATTTATTTAGGGATTTAAACCAATTTGAAGTACACAAGAACATTTTAGGATATTTTAAGCCCAATTCTCTTAACATATTTTTAAAGTTATTTCCTCCGTGACTATTGAAAATCAATAATTTATAAATTTTTTGCCTATTTAAAACAGCTATAATATCATCAAGAATCATTTGTTGTGTACTGGGGTTTAAATTAATGTCTAGTAGTATATCTTTTTGACCAGTATTTATTCCAAAAGGAATTGTAGGTAATATGATAAATTTTGAGCCTTTTTCCCATGCAATTTTACCTGATTCGTTAATTATAGATTCTGCTTCAATATTGTCTGTTGCATATGGTAAATGGTAATTATGAGCTTCTGTTGCTCCCCAAGGTAAAATAGCAAGTTCATAAGAATTTTTTTTAATATTCTTCCAATTATTTTCAGATAAAATATAAGGTTTCATTAAGTTTATTTATTTAGTAAAAATGATTTTTAATTTAGAGATTTATGCTATAAATTAATTTTATAATTTAAAAAAAAATTCTAATGATTATATATACATTATTTATTCTTTTCTTGATTTCTTTAAATTTTGATAAAATAATTCTTTTTAATGGTACTGATTTGACGGGTTGGAAGATTTATGGAACAGAAAAATGGTATGTCAAAGATAATTTATTAATATGTGAAAGTGGTCCTGATAAAGGGTATGGCTATTTAGCTACAGAGAAATTTTATGATAATTTTATTTTGACACTTGAGTTTAATCAAGAGTCTGATGGAAATAGTGGTGTATTCTTTAGATCTAATATAGAGGGCACAAAAATTTCTGGATGGCAGGTTGAAGTTGCACCTCCTGGAAGTCATAGTGGTGGTATATACGAATCATATGGTAGGGGATGGCTGATTCAACCTCCTAGTAAATATGACGATATTGTTGTTTTAAATCAATGGAATTTTATGAAAATTAAGGTATATAATAACGAGGTTACAACTTGGATAAATGGTAGTAAAATGATAAACATTAATGATGATAAAATTGGAAAAGGTATTGGATCAATAGCACTTCAAATTCATGATGGAGGGAATATTAAGGTGAAATGGAAAAATATTAATATTGAAATGTTAAATTAATTTTAATGAGAAGAAGAGATTTTATAAAAGGATATAGTGCTCTGACTATTGCTTCATCAGTCCCTTTAATTGGATTTGCTTCTGATAAGAAACAATCATTTAGAAAAAACAAAATTGCTGTATCTTCTTATTCATTTTGGCATTTTGATTCTAATACTAAACCCACTATGAATTATTGTATTGATAAAGCTTCTTCTATGGGATTTGATGGTATTGAATTTTTACTTGTTCAAATGTCATCAGTGGATAATAGTCATCTTCAAAACTTAAAAAAACAAGCGTTTGATGCGGGTTTAGATATTATGGGTCTATCAACGCATCAAGGATTTGTGAATCCGAGTAAAGAATATAGGGATAAAAACATCAAGAAAACTATTGATCAAATTGAAATTGCTTATAAACTTGGTATTCCAACTATGAGAATTAATACAGGAAGATGGGGTACTTCTGAGTCATTTGATGCTTTGATGGCAAACAAAGGTATAGAACCACCAATTAAGGGATATACTGACGAAGATGGTTTTCCTTGGGTAATTGAATCCATTGAAAAATGCATTCCTACTGCTGAAAAATGTGGTGTTGTTCTTGGTCTAGAAAATCATTGGGGTTTGGGTATTTCAGCGTATGGAGTAAAAAGAATTGTTGATGCTATTGATAGTCCTTGGTTACGTGTTACGTTAGATACTGGTAATTTTTTAGAGGATAGAGATAATCAAATTGAGATGCTTGCACCTTATGCTTGTTTAATTCAAGCCAAGACATATTATGGTGGGGGAGTATGGTATGAACTTGATATAGATTATAATAAAATAGGTTCGGTAATGAGAAAAAATAACTATAAAGGTTATATTTCTCTAGAATTTGAAGGTAATGAGAATCCTGACGTTGCTGTTCCAAAAAGTCTTAAATTATTAAGGGATAGTTTTTATTATCAAGTTTAATATTTAATTACATTCACAACTTTCTGCGTTTTGTAAATCTAAAAAAACACATACTTCCTTATTATATAAACTAATAGTAAAAGGATACTCTTTTTTTGATATATTATCGTATGGTACAACTTTATTTAGTTTATACCTAACATTTGCATCAGTTATTCTATAAGTTCCATTTATGTTTTTATTTCTAATTTTTAAATAATAATAATCATTCATCAGGGTGTCTGAATGTACAATATCTGGCATATAACTAAAATTTAATTTTAGTATAAAATAATTTTGAAAAAGATCATAATCAAATATTTCATCTGCTATAAAACTACAATTATCATACTCATAAGTAGTTGGATCTTTAATTAATTCATTTTCATGACAAGAAATTGATAATAATGAATAAAAAATTATGAGAAAACATTTACTCATACGTTTTGAGATTTAATACTTGTAGAATTACTATTATTTATATTTTAATTTAAAGTATAATATTGTAAGAGCACA
>JAYZHG010000101.1:0-9703 GCA_036166735.1 Bacteroidota bacterium
TAAATTCTGATATTAAAAATTTTTTTAATATCTCAAATTTAGAAATCTGTAGAAATCCAAATGATTTATTGAAGCATATTTCTAATAATAAATTTGTTGATTTTAATTTTCTTTTTATGTCTTCTGGAAATTTTGATGGATTTTCAATAAAAGAATTTATAAAAAAAATCTAAGAATGAATTTAACAAAACCTTTAGTAATATTAGATTTAGAAACTACAGGTTTAGATATAATAAATGATCGTATTGTTGAAATATCAATGATCAAAATAAATCCAGATAAATCAAAAAATGAAAAGACAATAAGAATAAATCCTAAAATTCCTATATCAAATGAAAGTAGTTTAATCCATGGCATTTATATTGAAGATGTTAAAGATTGTCCCTCTTTCAAAAAGACTTCTAATGAAATATTTCAATTTATTAAAAAATGTGATATAGGTGGTTTTAATGTTTTAAAATTTGATCTTCCATTACTTATTGAAGAATTTCTAAGATGCAATCTACATTTATCTTTAAAAAACATAAAAATAATTGATGCTCAAAGAATTTTTCATTTAATGGAAAAAAGAAATTTAAGTTCTGCTTACAAATTTTATTGTAATAAAGAATTAAAAAATGCTCACAATTCTTACAATGATGCATTAGCAACTTATGAAGTAATAAAGGAACAAATTAATAAATATAAAGGTCAGGAAGTAACTGACATAAAAGGTAACATGCTTGGAAAAATTTCAGAAGATATTAAATCAATAGGTTCAATAATTGATAATAATATAGTTGATTTAGCTGGTAGAATAACTAAAAATAAAGAAAATGTAGAAGTCTTTAATTTTGGAAAATATAAAAATAAAAGTGTAAATGTAATTTTTAAAAAAAATCCTGAATATTATCACTGGATAATTAAAAGTGACTTCCCTTTAAATACAAAAGAAAAATTTACTGAAATTAAATTAAAAGGAATTAGTTCATAGTTATATTGATATTTCTTTTTAAATTTTTATTAATATCAATTTTCACTTTAATAAACTTTCTAGGTATTAGTTTCATAGCAATTTGTGGCCATTCTATAAAGCAAATTTTATTAGAATATACATACTCATCAAAACCTATCTCCACTAACTCATCAATTTTTTTTATGCGATAAAAATCAAAATGATATAACAACGATTTATTTTTAATTTTATACTCATTAATAATTGAAAAAGTTGGACTTAACACCTTATCAAACACTCCAATATTCTTACACAATGATTGAATTAATGTAGTTTTTCCTGATCCCATTTCACCATAAAATAAAAAAATATTAGAGTAATTATTACATAAAATATATTCTGATACCCTATCATAATCCTTAATTTCAAGATTCTCAAATTTCATTCTTAATTATATTTTGATTCTAATTCTATAAAAGGTATTATCATTTCTTCTAAAGAAATTCCACCATGTTGAAAACTATCTTTAAAATTTTTTGCATGATAATTATAATCCTGAGGATATATTAAATATTGATTTTCTCTACTAAAAACATATGATGTACTAATGTTCTCCTGTGGTAACATAAAATTTTTAGGATCCATACATACAAATAAATCATCATTATTAAAATTTAAATTTTTTCCTTTTTTAAATCTCAAATTACTATTTGTGTTCTTATCACCTACTACTTTAATAGGTTTATCAACACGTACTGTCCCATGATCTGTAGTAATAATTACTTTCACATTATGAGAAGATAAAAATTTTAAAACTTCATTTAAAGGAGAATTTTTAAACCATGATAATGTTAATGATCTATATGATTTCTCATCATAGGCTAAGTTTTTAAAAAGTTTCATTTCTGATCTTGCATGAGATAACATATCCACAAAATTAAAAACCAAGGAATTGAACTTATAATTAAATAAATTAGGTAATTTATTGATCAATTTTATACCATCATCATAATGAATAATTTTATTATATGAATGTTTAAAATCAAAACCTTCTCTTTTTAAATTTCTATCTAACAATTCAAACTCATAATTATTCATACCCTTTTCATCAATACCCCAGACATCTGATTCAATTTTTGAAATTTCTAATGGTAATAAACTTGAAAATATTGAATTTCTTGAATATTCTGTAGTTGTTGGTAAAATTGAAAAATATGGTTTTTCATTTTTAATATAAAATAATGATGAAACATAATTCTCAATAATTTTCCATTGATCATATCGAAAATTATCAATAAGAATAAAAAAAACTGATCTATCATCAATCTTTGGAAAAACTAATTTTTTCATAATATCATGAGACATTATTGGTCTATTTACACTACCCTTTATCCAATTCTTATAATTTGCTATAACAAAATCACAAAACTTTTTATTAGCCTCTTTTTTCTGACTAAATAATATTTCATCAAATCCTCTTTCAGAAGATTTTTCAATATCTAGATCCCATTTTATTAATTGATTATAAATATTTATCCAAGAATCAAATGAATGAGCTTCATCTATACTTTTAGATAAACTATTAAAAAAATTAGTATAATTTATTTTTAAACTTTTATTAATAATAGACTTATTTTCTAATACCTTTTTAACAGACATTAGTATCTGATTAGGATTTAAAGGTTTAATTAAATAATCACTTATTTCTGAAGCAATAGCCTCATTCATAATATCTTCAGCTTCATTTTTTGTTATCATAATTACAGGCGTAGTTGATGAAATAATCTTTATATCTGACAACAAACTCAAACCTGTTTTACCAGGCATATTTTCATCTATTAAAATTAAATCGTAATCATTATTAACTTTAATATGATTTAATAATGAATATGGATCATTAAAGGTTATTACAGTATAATTTTTTTCTTCTAAAAATAAGATGTAAGGCTTTAACAAATCTATTTCATCATCTACCCATAAAATCTTATATATTTGTTCATTCATATTATATTCAAATAAACTCAAAAATAAGTTAAGTATATAATGAATATTGATTTTACAGTTAAAAAGATAGCCAAAATTTTTAATGGACAAATAATTGGTGATAATGAAGTAACAATCAAAGGCATTGGTACAATTGAAAATGCAAATAAAGAAGATATTACATTTTTAAGTAATGCTAAGTATCTTAATTATTTAGATAAAACTAATGCATCAGCTGTAATTATAGATAATTCACTTACTATTCCAAAAAAATGCAAACCTACTTTAATAAAAGTAACTAATGCCTATGAATCATTTGCCATATTACTTACTGAAGTAAATAAAGCAAATACATTATTAAGAAAAGGGATAGAAAAACCATCATATATTAGTAAAAATTCGAAAATTAATAAAAATTGTTACGTTGGTGCATTTAGCTATATAGATGAAAATGTAATACTAAATGAAAAAGTAAAAATATTTCCAAACTGTTATGTTGGAAAAAATACTTCTGTTGGTTCAAACACCATAATATATCCAGGTGTAAAAATATATCCAAATACAGTAATTGGTAATAATTGTACAATTCACTCAAATTCAGTAATTGGAAGTGATGGTTTTGGATTTGCACCACAAGAAAATGAAGAATTTATTACAATTCCACAAATAGGAAATGTTATAATAAAAGATAATGTTAGTATCGGTTCAAATACTGTTATAGATAAAGCAACTATAGAATCAACCATTATTAATGAAGGTGTTAAACTAGATAACTTAATTCAAATTGGTCATAATGTTGAAATAGGTAAAAATACAGTGATAGCTGCACAATCAGGAATTTCTGGATCAACTAAAGTTGGTAAAAATAGCATGTTAGGTGGACAAGTAGGTGTAGTTGGACATTTAAAACTAGGTGATTTTTCAAAATATGCTGCTCAGGCAGGAGTTTCAAAAAACACAAAAAATAATCAAACTGTTATAGGATCTCCTGCAATGCCTAAAGATCAATTCATAAAATCATATATAATATTTAAAAAATTACCATCAATTGTTAGACAAATAGAAGAACTAGAAAAAAAATTGTCTAATTTGCAGGCTAAATGAAAACATTTCAGCATACCATTTTAAATGAAGGTACTATTTCAGGTGTAGGATTACATACTGGAAAAGTTTCTACACTTAAATTTTTACCTGCAAAAATAAATTTTGGAATAAAATTTCAACGAATAGATATAGAAAATAAACCAATTATAAAAGCTGATGTTGATAATGTAATTGAAGTTGAAAGAGGAACGACAATATCTGAAAATAATGGAAAAGTATCAACTATAGAACACCTTCTAGCAGCTTTAGTTGGTTTACAACTTGATAACATATTAATTCAGATTGATGGACCAGAAGTTCCAATTATGGATGGCAGTTCTATTGAATTTGTAAAATGCCTTGAAAAATGTAAAATCAGAGAACAAGATGCTGCAAGAAAATATCTTGAAATACCTAACAGCATTTCTTATAAAGATGAAAAAAATAATGTTGAAATTGCCGCCTATCCGTTTGATGATTTTAGAGTCACAGTAATGGTAGACTATAATTCTCAAGTTTTAGGAAGTCAACATCACACATTAAATAAAGTTGATAATTTTAAAAAAGATATTGCTAAATCAAGAACATTTTGTTTCTTACATGAAGTAGAAGAATTATTTAAACAAGACTTAATAAAGGGAGGAGATCTAAATAATGCTATTGTTATTGTTGACAAAGTGTTAAATAATAATAAACTTCAAGAAATATCTAAAATGATAGGTAAAAAAGATATAAAAATTAAAAAAGAAGGTATTCTTAATAATACAAAATTACGATATAATAATGAACCTGCTAGGCATAAGTTATTAGATGTAATAGGTGATTTAGCATTAGTAGGGCAACCAATAAAGGGACATATTATAGGTGCAAGACCAGGACATAAAGCAAATATTGAATTTGCTAGAAAATTAAAGATCTTATCTTCAAAAAATAAATTAATTGCACCAAAATATAATATTAATACAAAACCTATTTATAATATAAATCAGATAAAAAATATACTTAAACATAGATATCCTTTTTTATTTGTTGATAAAATTATTCATATTGATGAAATGCAGATTGTTGGAATTAAAAATGTAACAAATAATGAAGATTATTTTGAAGGTCATTTTCCTAATAATCCAATTATGCCTGGAGTTATTCAAATTGAAGCATTAGCTCAAGTAGGTGGAATCTTAGTTATGAACTCAATTGAAAATTCAGAAAAACACATTCCTTATTTAGCTGGAATTGAAAATTTTAGATTTAGAAAAATAGTGCTCCCTGGAAATACCTTAATTCTAAAATCATCTTTATTAAGTCCAATTAAAAGAGGAATAGCAAAAATGAAGGCAGAAGCTTTTGTTGGAGATGAGTTGGTAAGTGAAGGTATAATGACAGCAACTATAGTAAAAAATAAATAATGATCAAAAATAATACTTTTATACATCCAGATTCTAAAATATCAAAATCTACAATCATAGAACCATTTTCTTATGTAGATGAAGATGTAAAAATTGGTAAAAATTGTTGGATCGGTAATAATGTAACAATTTATTCTGGTGCAAGAATTGGAAATCATGTGAAAATATTTCCAGGAGCAGTTATATCAGCAATTCCTCAAGATCTTAAATTTAATAATGAAAAAAGTACTGTTGAAATTGATGACCATACTACCATTAGAGAATGTGTTACTATAAGTAGAGGTACAATTGATAAATTAACAACAAAAATTGGAAAAAACTGTTTAATTATGGCATACAGTCATATTGCTCATGACTGTATAATTAAAGATAATTGTATAATTGGAAATACTGCTCAAATCGCTGGACATGTAAATATTGATGAGTTTGCAATAGTCAGTGCAGGCTCTTTAGTTCATCAATTTACAAAGATAGGTTGTCATTCAATGATTGCTGGAGGATCCTTAGTTAGAAAAGATGTTCCACCCTACTGTAAAGCTGGTAAAGATCCTTTAAGTTACAGAGGGATTAATTCTATTGGTTTAAAAAGAAGAGATTTTTCATCTAAACAAATAAATCAAATACAAAATATTTATAGAATAATTTATCTAGAAGGAAGAAATAATTCTCAAGCAGTAAAAAAAGTAAAAAGTGGTATTAAAAATTCTAATGAAAAATCAATTGTTCTTAATTTCCTAGAGAATAGTGATAGAGGTATTATAAAAGGAATACTTGATTAATTACTATGGATATTATTTTTGATCAAGTAAATAAAAACTTTGGTAACAAAAAAGTTATAAATAATTTTAGTTACACATTCAAAGAAAAATCCTATGCTATAATTGGAGATAATGGAAGTGGTAAAACAACTTTCTTAAAATTAATATCCACTTTAATAGCTCCAAGTTCTGGAAAAATAAATTTCTATTACCAAAATAATCTGTTGACTAATGAGCTTGCTATAAAAAATATTTCATTTGCTGCTCCATACCAAGAACTTATTGAAGAAATGAACATTGATGCACTCCTAAGGTTTCACTTTAAATTTAAAATTCCATTAGTAGAAAATGATAAATTGATAAAAAAAATGGGATTATATGACTATAAAAATAAACAGATCTACCAATTATCTTCTGGAATTAAACAAAGATTAAAACTTATAATTGCACTAAATACTTCCTGTCAGTTAACACTACTAGACGAACCAACAACTAACCTAGATGAAAATGGAAAAAATATTTACTATGATCTATTTAAAACTTTTAAAAACAAAAAATCAATAATAATTGCAACTAACAATAAAAAAGATATAGTAGATTCAAAAACTGAATTAATTAAAATCAGCTAAAAAACACTAATATCTATATCCCAGAATATCGGTAACATAAAATACACATATAAAGAAACAATTACGATTGAAATAACATTCATAACAAGTCCAGTTTTTACCATATCAGTCATTTTTAAATAACCAGAACCAAAAACTACAGCATTTGGTGGTGTAGCAACCGGAAGCATAAAAGCACAAGAAGCTGCAATTGTAGCACTAACCATAATAATATAAGGATGTATACCAAGAGATATACTTATAGAAGCTAAAATTGGTAGAAGCATCGATACTGTTGCAATATTAGAAGTAATTTCAGTTAAAAAATTAACTATCATTACTATGATTAAAACGATTAATATTAAATCTAAAGAATCAATATTATAAGCTAACTCACCTATCCATAATGCCAAACCACTTGATTTCATTGCTGTAGCAATTGATAAACCCCCACCAAATAATAAAATTATTCCCCATGGTAATTTAACACCATCAGACCATTCAATTAAATTATTTTTTCCATCCGATGACTTAATAAGAAATAAAAAAATAGCTATAGAGATGGCTATTATTGTATCATCAATTTGAGGAACAAATTCACTAATAAATTGTTTAGATAAAAGACCTAATATAAAAACAATAAAAATTAATAAAACGACTTTTTCTTCATATTTTATTTTTCCTAATTCTTTAATTTTAGAACTAATAGTTTCTTTAGAGACATTGCTTAACGATGATAAATCAAAAGAAAAATTAACAAGATAATACCAACATATAAAAAGAAGTATACATGACAATGGAAATGCCATAATAAACCAAGAAGAAAAATCAATAGACAAATTAAAATACTCTTCAATATTAGAAAGAAGAATTAAATTTGGAGGAGTTCCATAAATAGTGGCAAAACCTCCAATTGAAGCAGAGTATGCAATTCCAAGCATTAATACTTTACCAAAATTACTATTTAAAATAGTGTTTTTAATACTAACCTGAGATACAATAGCAATACCTATTGGTAACATCATAATACTTGTTGCTGTATTGGATAACCACATAGATAAAAAAGCAGTTGCAATCATAAAACCTAGTACCATAGATTTTTTATTATAACCAACCACATTAATAATATTAAGGGCTATTCTTTTATGAAGATTCCACTTTTCAATAGCAATAGCTAAAAAAAATCCAGCCATATAAAAATAAATTATTTTATCACCATATGAACTTGCTGTTAATTTTAAATCAAGCCCACCAGTAAGAGGAAATAAAACCAATGGCAATAAAGATGTTACTGGTATAGGAATAGCTTCAGTTATCCACCAAGTTGCAATCCATAATACACTACAAAAAATAGCATGTGATTCGGAATTCATTCCAGCAAATGGATGAATCAAAAAATAAAAAATAAAAAAAAGTGAAGGGCCAAGAATAATATTAAATCTTCTTGACATTACATTAAAAATTTATTACTGCTTGATAAAATCAAAAACCCAATTTCCTTCTTTTAATCCACCAGATACAGTAAAACTTGTTCTTAATGTAGTAGAAGTTAGCGATATACTTAACACAACATTGTCGCTGCGTAAAAGTTTATTCTTATCTCCATTCTGAAATGTCCAAGTTCCTGAACTTGGCCAAACATCAGTACTAGCAGAATTTGTTGTTGAATAATTGCCACCATTTTTTGATCCTCCAGAAAAAGTAAGGGTAATATCTTCAAAACCTGAAGCTACATTACCATCTTTAGTAGCAGAAGAAGCATCTTTTAAAATCCATGTTCCATCTAATAATGCAGCTTGATCATCTAATGGATCTGCAACTGGATCTGGATCAGGATCAGCACTATTACAACCAATAAATAATGATAAAACAAAAAAGAGAAAAATTAAATATTTGGTAGCTTGTCTCATAGAAATATTCTATTACAAATTATAAAATAATAATTCAAAAGTAAAGTAAAATAATTAATAAATTATAAAAAAAAGCCACCTAAAAGATGGCTTTTTAATTTTAATATAGAAATAAATATTAAAAATTAAGTTTTATACTAAAATTCAATGTTCTTCCATAACTTGGAAAACCTTCACCTAAATTATTATCTCCTTCTATACCTCTAGCCCAATATATCTCATCTAAAACATTATATCCTTGAACCTGAGCATAAGCTCCAAGTGAACCTAAATTAAATTTAGCACCAATTCTTAAATCAAGTACTCCATATGAATCTAGTTGATATGGTTGAAGATTACTTGAACCAAATTCTGTTCTACCAGTAACATCATAATCAGAATATAATTTAGCATTATAAATATACTGCCCTCCAACATCTAATGTATTATTAATTTGGTATCTTCCTTTAATTCCAAGCTGACTTTGAGGATGATTACCAATTAAAAGATTCTCTGAATAAACATTAACATTAATAATTGGTGAATTTTCAACATCTGATCGAAGTTCTGCATTAACATCATTTGCCCATCTCCAATCTCCTAATGACACTAAACCTCCTATATCAAGTTTAGGAGTAAACTTTGTATTAAATTCAAGTTCAATACCCTTATGCAAAGCATCTTGACCTCTAATTGCAGATCTTGTGGAAACACCATTAATAGTTACCCTTGGAGATAACATACCTTTATCTTCCCATTTTGTAGCGTATATATTCATCTTAACTGAAAATTTTTGAGCTTTATAGCCATATCCAAATTCCAAAGATTTTGCTTTTTCATTTTCCAGAGGATCAACAACCACATTTTGATAATTTGTAAATACAAAATTAAAAAATGGAGCTCTTGAAAATGTACCAGCATTTAAATAAACATTACTATATTCAGAAACGTTAAAATTAAAACCAGCCTTTAAATTATGTCCCGTAATATTGACTTTCTCAGATTCAGGATTTGTTCCACCATTTTCTTCACCAACATAGTT
>JAYZHG010000102.1:0-15518 GCA_036166735.1 Bacteroidota bacterium
TATTTTATTAAAAGATATTATATCAATTATATATAATATATTATTTTGATATTAAAAATATTATCTGTTTTAAAGATTGTATATTTGTAATTAAATTAATTTGATTAATGTCAGATCAATTATTACAGATAGACAAAAAGATTAAAATTTCTAAGAAAGAAATATTAGAAGATTATTATCTCATTAATGAAAGTCGTCAATTAAGTCTCCTTGGTAGAAAAGAGGTTTTTATGGGAAGAGCAAAATTTGGAGTCTTTGGTGATGGTAAAGAATTAGCTCAAATAGCCATGTCTAAAGTTTTTGAAAATGGTGATATTAGATCTGGTTATTATAGAGATCAAACCTTTATGATGGCTATTGATCAATTAACATCTAATCAATTTTTTTCTCAACTTTACTCACATACTGATGTTACAAAAGATCCACATTCTGCTGGTAGGCAAATGAACTGTCATTTTGCTACTAGAATGCTTAATGATTCTGGTGACTGGAAAACATTAACTGATATTAAGAATTCAACTAGTGATATTTCGTGTGTAGCTGGTCAAATGCCTAGATTAATTGGTTTGGCTTATGCTTCAAAATTATATAGGAATAATAGTAATTTAAGTAATAATCAAAATTTTTCAATTAATGGTAATGAAGTTGCATTTGGAACAATTGGTGATGCAGGTACTTCAGAAGGTCATTTTTGGGAGGCTATGAATGCAGCTGGTGTATTACAAATTCCATTAGTTATGTCTATTTGGGATGATGGTTATGGAATTTCTGTACCTTCAGAATATCACACCACTAGAAATGATTTGTCTAAAGCATTATCCGGTTTTCAAAGATCTAATAAACATGAAAAAGGATTTGAATTGTTTCAGGTTAAGGGATGGGATTATGTGGGTTTAATAAAAACATATAGAAAAGCTATTTTATATGCTAGAAATGAACATGTACCATGTATTATTCATGTTAAAGACGTTACTCAACCTCAGGGTCATACAACTTCTGGATCTCATGAACGATATAAATCAAAAGAAAGACTTAAATGGGAAGATGATTTTTGTTGTATTAAAAAAATGAAAGAGTGGATTATTAAAAATAAAATAGCAGACCTTAATGAGTTAAATCATATAGAGATTAGTGCTAGTAGTAGATCTAAGAAATCTAGAAATTCTGCATGGAAATCATATAGGAAAGATATAGATGAAGATTTACAAGATGCTAATGCTATAATTACTAGAGTTGCACAAAATAGTCCAAAAAATAAAAAAGAAATTATATCCGTAAGAAATGATCTAAATAATATAATTCAACCATTAAAATCAGATATTCAAAAGTCATTAAAATATGTTCAAAGAATAATAAGATCTGAAAACAATATTGCAAAAAATTATTTAATTAATCTTATATCTGAAAAGTCAAAAAAATACTTTGATGAATACAGTTCTCACCTTTATAGTCAATCAAAATATTCTGCTCTTAATATTGAAGAAGTTGCTCCAGTTTATTCAAATACATCTAATATAGTAGATGGAAGAGAAGTTATTAATAAATATTTTGATGATATTTTTAAAAATAATCCATTGGTTTTTGCTGTTGGAGAAGATGTGGGTTTAATTGGGGGAGTTAATCAAGGTTTTGCTGGAATTCAAAAAAAATATGGAAAGTTAAGAATAACCGATACTGGAATAAGAGAAGCTTCAATAATTGGTCAGGGTATAGGAGCTGCAATGAGAGGGCTTAGGCCAATAGTTGAAATTCAATACTTAGATTATGTTTATTGGGCAATTCAAACCTTATCTGATGATTTATCGACTCTACAATATAGAACAAAAGGTGGCCAAAAGGCTCCTTTAATAATTAGAACACGTGGACACAGATTAGAGGGCATTTGGCATTCGGGTTCTCCTATGGGAACTTTAATCAATAGCTTAAGAGGAATTTATATATTAACTCCTAGAAATTTTGTTGAGGCTTCTGGTATGTATAATACTTTACTTGCTTCAGATGAACCAGGTTTAATGATAGAACCACTTAATAGTTATAGATTAAAAGAAAATTTACCAACTAATCTTGATAAAATTAGAGTTGAGTTTGGTGTTCCCCATATTTTAAAAGAGGGTAATGATATAACTATTGTTACTTATGGTTCTATGTGTAAGATTGTTATGGAAACATCAGATCAATTAGAAAAAGTTGGTATTTCATGTGAAATTATTGATGTCAGAACGTTACTTCCTTTTGATAAAAATAAAACTATTGTTGAATCAGTAAAAAAAACAAATAGAATTTTGTTTGCAGATGAAGATGTTTCTGGAGGAGCCAGTGCTTTTATGATGCAAAATGTTTTAGAAAAACAAAATGGATATTATTATCTAGATTCTAAGCCTTTATCAATAACATCAATGGATCATAGACCAGCTTATAGTACCGATGGAGATTATTTTTCAAAACCAAATTGTGAAACAATTTTTGAAAAAATTTATAAAGTTTTTAATGAATTAGATTCTAGGTCTTATCCTGCGTTATCTTAAAAATTATTCTACTCTAATCTGCTCAAGAGTAACTTCTGGAGATTCGGCAATGTTACTAGTATTTAGATTTCTATCTTTTATTTTAACTTTTATTTTAAAGATATCATTACTTAACACAGAATTAAATCCATAAGAGACCATTCCATATCTTAACTTTCCATTTAAAGACTGAGATGAATTACCAATATTTAATCTTGGAAATCTAGAATCAAAATTTATTCCACATCCGAACTCTTGATCAAATATTCTAGTCCAATCTATAAATTCAAATTCATTTCCATTTTTTTTATAAAATTCAATAAAAATGTTTTTATTATTTTCATTTTTTTGAATATAAAAAGTATCTAAAACTGTAGTTGTATTTACAGTATCAATAATATAATCGGAACAGTTAAAAGGAGGTCTATCATCATCATCACTATAAAAATAATAGCTTCCATCAGGTTGATAAACATAAAATGGAGTAGTTATATCTTGTGAACCATAGGTTACCCAAACGAAATCATCGTCTATAATTGCATTATATGGATGATATGGAAAATTAATTTCATCATTTGATAAACCTAAATCACCATCTCCATCTATGAAATTTATAGTTAGAATTAAAGAATCTTGTGAAATATTATTTGGACTTTTTTTGTATTCTAGACTTTCAAATGTAATGGTTGGAATAACAGAAATATTTTCATTTTGATCACACGAAAATATGATGAGAAAAATAAATATTAAATAAGTATACTTCATAATTACTTAACCTAATATAGGGTATTTTATTGTTTTAAAAAGTTCAGATAATTTTTTTACTGGTAATTGACATACTTTATTTCTACATAAACTTATAGAAAGTTTATTATTTATTTTTTGAGAATTTAGTATATCTAAAGAATAATTACCCTTATTATGTATTAATATTTTATTAGGAATGTATTTCGAATTTATTTTATCAATAATAGATTTTTTATTTGATGGATCATTAACAATTATTTCATTGATTTGAGATTTATTCAAATTATTAACATGAATCCAATTAGACATAAATTCATAATTATTTAAATATTTTTCAAGTTTAAAATTCATATTATTATAAATGTTTAAATAAAGTGTATCATCATATATTTTACCTAAGAATAATAAATTATAATACATTATTGAGTTTGAAGATGGAATTACACTATCAAAAATCTCTATTTTTCTTGAAATTAATTTTTCACTAGTATTACTTGTGTAATAGAAGAGTTTATTTTTTGGACAATAAAAATTTTTTATTGTTTCTTCAATTAATTCTCTAGCCTTATTTAAGTATGTGAAATTTTGAGTTGTTTCAAAATATTTTATAAAGGATTTAATTACATATGCATAATCGTCAAGAAAACCTCCAATTTTATTTTTATATATCCTAGTTATTTTTGATTTAGTAATTAATTTATCTTTAATAAATTGTGCATTTTTAGTAGCTAATTCCAGTATTTTATTATCATTTGTAGCTTGGTAACAGTTTAATAATCCTATTAAAGTTATTGCATTCCAAGAGGAAATTATTTTATTATCAATTAACGGCTTGATTCTTTTATTTCTTTCTAAAAGAAGTTTTTTTGTTATTCTATTAAATTTTTTAATGTTTATTTCTTGTTTGTAATCTCTTAATAGAATATTATGATTATTCCAATTTCCTTCTTTTGTTATTTTAAATACTTTACATGCTTTTGCAGTTAAATTGTTTAATATTTTTTCAATTTCATGATATTTCCAAATGTAATATTTACCTTCTTCTCCTTCAGAATCTGCATCAATAGCTGAATAAAAACCGCCAGATTTATCTGTCATATTATTTTTAAGCCAATTAATTGTGTTATTGATTATATGCAGATATTTTTCATTTTTTGTAATTTTAAATATATCAGCATATAAATCAAGAAGCTGACCATTATCATATAACATTTTTTCAAAATGAGGAACAATCCATTTTTCATCTACAGAATATCTTGAGAAACCGCCTTCAATTTGATCATAAATTCCACCTTCTGATATTTTATCTATAGTCGTTATAACATGAGAATATACTTCTTTGTCTTTATTTTCTAAGGAATAAAATAATAATGATTTCCATAGGTTGGGCATAGGAAATTTAGGTGATCTATTTATTCCACCTTCTTGATAATCAAATTTTATTTTTATTTCATTTATTAAAGTACTAATTGAAAATTTATTCTTAGTAGAGTATTTTTCATCGTGTGTTTTATTTAAATTTTTTGAAAAATTATTTGATGATTTAATAATTTTATCTTTATGTTTTTTGTATGCTTCAATTATATTCATTAAAAGTTTAAACCAAGATTCTTTATTAAAATAAGTACCACCGTAAAAAGGTTTTTTATTTGGTGTTAGAAATAAATTTAATGGCCAACCTCCTTGAATACCCATACTTTGAATAGCATCCATATAGATACTATCAATGTCAGGTCTTTCTTCTCTATCTACTTTAATACATATAAAATATTTATTCATTATTTCAGCTATTTTAATATTTTCAAAGGATTCTTTTTCCATTACATGACACCAATGACATGTAGAATAGCCAATACTTAAAATGATTAATTTATCTTCTTTTTTTGATTTTAATAGAGTTTTTTCTGACCATTTCTCCCAATTTACTGGATTTGTTGAATGTTGAAGAAGATAAGGACTCTTCTCTTTAATTAGACTATTATAAGTTTTAGACATATCTATAATAATACTTCTTTAACATTAAATTAATAAAGTTTCGTATCTTTGCATAAGATATACAGAAGTGAAAAAATTAATAATATTTTTAGTAATTGTATTTTCATCTTGTGATAGAAAACTGTGTCCTACGTATTCTTCAGTTGATAATAATATAGAATCTACTTTCAATGAAGATGAATTTACAAAAAAAGTTGTAAGCTTATAAGCCGGATTCTGTATCTGAAATTCAGACTCTTATCATTTATCTAGACTTAATATTGCTATTAAGCTCAATCAATCCACCCATTCGAGTTATAGCGAGCAACTATATGCATAAATGCTTTCGAATTGCTTGATTTTTCAATTTATAAGGTTTACAAAGCATCAAATATCACTATTTGATCGGTGAGCTCTTACCTCACCTTTTCACCCTTACCAAATGGCGGTTTATTTTCTGTTGCACTATCTGTTCTCCTAAGAGACCTTCCGGTTAGGAAGTACAATGCTCTTCATTGTCCGGACTTTCCTCTTCAAAATATGAAGCGATAAGACCACTTACATTGGCAAAAGTATATATATTTTTGCTTAAATATATTTTTTATGTCAATTACCATTTTAGCTATCGAGTCTTCATGTGATGATACATCTGCCTCAGTAATTATTGATGGAATAATTAAAAGCAATGTAATATCTTCACAATTGGTTCATGCTAAGTTTGGTGGTGTAGTTCCTGAAATTGCTTCAAGAGCTCATCAAAAAAACATTGTTTTAATTGTAGATAAAGCTCTTAAAAAAGCAAAAATTGATAAAAATTATTTAGATGCAATTGCATTTACAAATGGCCCTGGTTTATTGGGTTCATTATTGGTTGGTTCTTCATTTTGTAAGTCTATGGCATATGCATTAAATGTTCCAATAATAGCAGTAAATCATTTAAAAGCTCATGCATTATCACATTTAATTGATAATCCTAAGATTAAATTTCCATACTTATCTTTGTTGGTAAGTGGTGGACATACTCAAATTATTTTAGTAGAAGATTATTTAAATATGAAAATAATTGGTGAAACTAGAGATGATGCTGTTGGAGAAGCTTTTGATAAATCAGCTAAAATTCTTGGGTTAGACTATCCAGGAGGACCATTATTAGATAAATTAGCTAAAAATGGTAATCCGTTGAAATATACTTTTGGAAAGACAAAAGTTCCAAATTTAGATTTTTCATTTAGTGGAATTAAAACATCATTTTTATATTTTATTAATACTCAAATTAAAAAAAATAAAAATTTTGTCAATGAAAATTTAGAAGATATAGCTTCATCTATACAAAAAAGTTTAGTTGATATGTTAATGGAAAAAATTATTATTGCATCAGAAAAATATAATATTTCAGAAATTTCCATTTCTGGTGGTGTTGCTGCTAATTCTCTTTTGAGAAAAACTATAAAAAATTATTCAAAAGAATTAAAATGGAATTGTTACTTTCCTAAAATTGAATATTGTACTGATAATGCAGCAATGATTGCAAATTATGCTAATTATATGTTTTTGGATAACCAATTTTCAAGTTATGATATTATTCCCGAACCAAGGTTAAAATTTTAAATGTGAAAAAATCTGATATCTTAATTAAGAATAGAAAAGCATTTTTTAATTATCAAATTATAGATAAGTATATAGCTGGTATAATGTTATTAGGAACAGAAATTAAATCGATTAGAAAATCAGCAGTTAATCTTTCTAATTCTTTTTGTTCTATAGAAAATGATAATATCATCGTAAAAGGAATGCAAATTTCTGAATATTTACATGGAAATATAAATAATCATGATCCTTTAAGAGATAGAAAGTTATTATTGAATAAGAAAGAAATTCGTCAAATTAAAAAAAAAGTTTTTGAAAAAAAATTATCTATAATACCAACTAAACTTTTTGTTAATAAAAGGGGTTTTGCTAAAGTTGAGTTCGGTTTAGGTAAAGGAAAAAAAGAATATGATAAAAGAGAAACTATAAAGAAAAGGGATTCAGATAGAAAAATTAGAGATACTCTTTAGAGCCATTTTATAGTAAAGTCAATTAGTTTATTTTTAAAATTATTGTATGGTGGAAATAAGAAATCTGTAGGACTAGATGGTAGGACTTGTTTAAGAATACTTTTTTTATTAGATAATTCATGAAATCCATAAATACCATGACATCTTCCAGTACCACTATTATTAATTCCACCAAATGGTAAATTATTATTTGAGTAATGTAGTGTACTATGGTTTATGCAAACACCTCCAGAAGATGTATTTTTAATTATAGTTTTAATATTATTATTGTTGTTGCTAAATATATATAATGCTAATGGTTTTTCATTTTTATTTATAAATTCTATAACATCTTCAATTTTATTAAAATCAAAAATTGGAAATAAAGGACCAAAAATTTCTTCTTTATACATTTTTGATTTTTCACTTATATTATCGAGAAGAGTTGGTTCTATAAAATTTTCTTTTTCATTTATAGTACCACCATATATAATGTTTGCACCTAGTTTTTTTGCGTCTTCTAGTAAATTTATTAATCTATTGAAGTGTTTTTTATTAACTATTCTACAATAATCATCAGATTTAATAGGATCATTTGAATAAAGATCTTTGATTGATGAAATTAATTGTTTTATAAATTTTTCTTTTATTTTGTTATGAACAAATAGATAATCGGGAGCTATACAAACTTGACCATTATTTAAAAATTTTGACCATGCAATTCTTTTTGCAGCTTTATTTATATTACATTTTTCATCAATAATAGTTGGTGATTTACCACCAAGTTCGAGAGTTATAGAAGCTAAATTTTTTGCTGCTTCTTGCATTACAATTTTTCCAATGGAAGGTGAACCTATAAAAAGTATATGATTAAATTTAAGTTTTAATAATTTTTGAGCTGTTTTAGGCCCTCCTAAAATTACTTTTATTTCCTTTTCATCAAATGTATTAGCTACAATTTTTTTAATAATTATAGAAGTTTTTTCTGATATTTCTGATGGTTTAATTATTATAGAATTTCCAGCTGATATTGCATTAATTATTGATACAAAAGTTAAATTAATTGGAAAATTCCATGGAGTCATAATTAGGATAATACCTTTAGGTTCGTATTTTATATAGGATTTAGAACCTAGTAGTGTTAATGGAGTAGGTACTATTTCATCTTTCATCCATTTACTTAAGTTTTTTATATTATGTTTTATTTCAGAAATAACAGGAAAAATTTCAGTAAGATCTACATCACTAGAACTTTTTTTAAAATCTTCAAATAGTGCTCTTTTTATTTCATTTCTATATAGAAATATATTTTTTTTAAGTTTTCTGAGTTTTTTTATTCTTTCTTTTGAAGTAGTATTTTTTATTTGTGGATGGTTTTCCAGTATATGATTGAATGTACTTTCTAATTTTTGAGTTTTTATATTCATATCTTATTTGAAAATTCTCATTCCTAAAAAATAAAATGATGATCCAAAATATCCTGAAACATTTTTTGATATTATCCATCTTAAAATGGATCCTATCATCCTCCCTAAACTAACAAATAATAGATTTTTCATCTTTTATTATTGTCTATAAAATCAAGTGAAGCTGAATTAATACAATATCTTAAACCAGTAGGTTTAGGTCCATCATTAAAAATGTGTCCAAGATGACTTTTGCAGTTAGAACAAATTATTTCGGTTCGTTTCATACCATACCTATTATCTTCCATGAAATTAACATACTTATCATCTACAACATCATAAAAACATGGCCATCCTGTTCCAGAATCAAATTTAGTGTTAGAAGTAAAAAGTTTTTGTCCACAAGCCGCACAATTGTATTCACCTTCTTTTTTATTATTCCAATATTTTCCAGTAAATGCTTTTTCAGTTCCTTTTTCTCTTAAAATGTAATATTGTTCATTACTTAATTTTTTTTTCCATTTTTCTTCCTCTGTATTTTTTGTTTGGGAAGTACAGCTAACATTAATAAATAATAAACAAAGTGGAAAAAGAAATAATATTTTCATAGAATTGATTATTTATTAATACTTACATCCATTTGAGGGAATGGTATACTTAGTCCATTTTGAGGAAATTCTTTGTATACCTTTTCATTAAAATCGAATTTTACAGGTTGAAAATTAGCTTTTTTTACCCACACCCACACTCTTATATTTACCGAACTATCTGCTAGTTCTGATAGTACTATTCTTGGATCTTCATCTTCTAAAATTCTAGAATCTTCTTTTATCCATTTTAACAATAAATTTTTTGCTAAATCATAGTCATCACCGTATGCTATAGAAAATATCCATTCAATTCTTCTTTTATCTTCTGCGGAAAAATTAGTTATTGAACTGCTTTGAAGTACTCCATTTGGAATAATAACTCTCTTATTTTCTATGGTGGTAAGGATAGTATTAAATATTTGAATTTCTTTAACTCTTCCTGATAATCCTTCAAATTCGATCCAATCACCCACTCTATATGGTTTAAAAAATAATATCATTACACCGGCAGCAAAATTTTGGAGTGTATCCTTTAAAGCTAAACCAACAGCTAATCCTGCAGCACCCAAAATAGCAATAAATGATGTCATTTCAACTCCAATCATTGATAGTACTGAAATAATTAGAGAAACTTGTAAGACAATAGTAAGCAGTGATTTGAGAAATGGAATTAAAGAAGGATCAATATTTCTTTTAGTCATTAGTCTATCGAGTCCTTGTATAAATTTTTTTATAATCCATAGACCAATGAATAAAAAGACTATTCCAAATATTATGTCTAGAGATTTACTGAGAATAAAATTATATTCTGTGAGATTGAAATTTTTTATAGTTTCCATATTAGTGTTTTCTGTTAGTAATTCAAATTTAGTTTAATCTTCTGGATAAGGAATAAAAATTATCTTTGAATTGTTATTTAATAGAACTAGTAGACAACAAAATTCATCTGAATTTTTATATTTTTTCTTAAATTCTTTGATTTGGTGTATTATTTTTTTTTCAATTAGTACTTCCAGATAGGTTGCATAATATTTCCAAGAATTGTTCATTAATTCTCCTATATCTATAAAAAGACTTCCTATTGAAACAGATTCTTTAGACATAATTATTATGGGATAATTAGAAAAATTATTACTGATAATTTTAGAACATGCTAATTTTAAATTTTCTGAAACTTTTACAAAGTCTGATGTAATTATTCCTATATTTTTTTCGTTTAAATCATTTGAATTTTTTTCCATAAGCTAAAAAACTTAATTTATATTTATATCAAATTTAAAAAATGCGGTATTTTAATATACTTTTTTTATATATTTTCTTTTTTCCGAGTGGTCTTTTAGCAAATCATATTGTTGGTGGTGAAATTGAAATGATACATATTGGTGCTCCTGGTGAGTTTAAGTATCAAATTAGTTTAATTCAATATTTCGATTGTGCTCAGACTGAAAATCCTGGTCCGGATACTTGGGTTACGTATAGAATTTTTAGAAATTCGGATGGTGCTCCAATGCAAGATGGAACTATGTTTATAACTGCCCAAGAATTTGTTCCTTATACTAACCCTGATTGTGCTCTTGGTTTTTTGTGTACTCTTAAAGTTACTTATTCTCATGAAGTAATATTAGATCCTACAATTTTTAATGATCCTGATGGTTACGTCATTGTTTGGGAGAGATGTTGTAGAAATTGGGCAACAGATAATCTTATTAATCCTGGATGGAATGGGATGACATATGAACTTTATTTTCCACCTATAGTAGATGTAAATAATCAACCATATATTAATTCTTCACCAAAACTTTTTCCACCACTAAGTGATTATGCTTGTATTAATCAGTTATTTTATATTGATTTTGCTGGAACTGATGATGATGGTGATTCAATAGTTTATTCTTTGGCAGCACCTTTGGATGATCATCAACCCAATGATGCTGGTATTAGTGCTCTTCCTGATCCGACTCCTCCACCTCATCCTATAGTAGACTTTAAGCCTGGATATACTGTAAATAATATGGTTCCAGGAAATCCTTCTTTATCTATTTCAAGTGATGGTTTTATTACTGTTACACCATCTCAGGTTGGTTTATACGTTTTTTCTGTAACGGCAGACGAATATCGTAATGGAATAAAAATTGGTCAGGCAAGGAGAGACTTTCAGATGCTTGTAGTAGATGGGTGTAATCCGCCTGATCCACCTGTAGCATTAGTTAAAGTTCCTGGTGAAAAAGGATTTTATAATGAAGACGATACAATATTTTTTGTTGCTTCTGTTCCTAAATGTTTTGATTTATTTGTTACTGATGATGCAGGTACCGATGTTACTTTGACTGCAGAAGGTGTTAATTTTGGAAAAGAAGGGAGTGATTTATCTGATATATTTTCATTTAGTGAAGGTTCAATTAATGCAGCTGGTGATACACTAAAGGTTGAAGTTTGTGTTTCTGATTGTCCATATATTCAAAATGAGCCTTATATAATAGATCTTATTGCTGCCGATGATGCATGCCCATTACCACAGAGAGATACTGTAAGAATAACAATTATAGTTGAGCCTCCAACTAATGAAGATCCTTATTTTGTTAATCAACTTGATACTAACAAGGTTACTATACCGTGGAATTCACAATATGTAACTACTATAAATGGTGTAGATCCAGATTTTGATAGTTTAACTATAAACTATTTTACAGTTCCAGATAAACCAGGATATAACATAGAAGATTATGGAATTTCTTTTATAGCATCTGAAAGTGATGCAGGGGCAATTTCTAGTCAACTAATTTTTGATACTAATTGTAGACAGTTTGATTATAGTGATAAAACAAATTTCCTCTTGGGAATAGTACTTGATGATTTAGATACATGTCTTATATTAAATCAAGATACTATTTATTATGATTTAACAGTTGAGTTACCTATTAATTCAGGTCCAGATCTAGTAGCAAATAAGCCAATTACTGATTCTGTAAATAATAGGCCTAATTTTTCTATTATTGAAATAGAAACTAATTTATCAGAGACATATTCTTTAGAATTTGATGCTAATGATTTAGATAATGATACATTAACTCTATCAGCTATTGGTATCGATTTTAATCTTGCGGATATAAATGCATCTTTTTCATCAAATGGTCCTGCAATAGGTCATGTTGATGGATTATTTGCCATTGATTTTGAATGTATTAATTTTCCTTATGATGGGACAAATCAATATAAAATTAATTTTATAACTGAAGATATTGATTTTTGTCAAGAGGTAAATGCAGATACTATACAGCTTATTATTAATATTAATTTAGATGAAAATAGTAAACCCCAAATTACAAATAATAGTGAAGAAGAAATTATAGTTAATATGCCATTTGAGATTGATATTAATGCTATTGATGAGGATAATGATATGATTTTATTAGAATTAATTTCTGATGTCTTGCCTGGAGAATTTTCATTTGAATCTGCTTCAGGTAGAGGTGAAGTTACAAGTAAATTAAAATGGAATCCTACATGTGAATTTTTGAATAGCGATTTTTCTACAAAAGGATATAATTTAACTTTTAGTGTTAGTGATAATAGTTGTCCATTTTTTGCTTCCTCTACAAAAACAATTAAATTCTTATTAAGAAAACCAGAAAAAGACGAGTTTGGTTTTACACCACCTAATGCGTTTAGTCCAAATAATGATGGTATTAATGATACTTATGTTTTATCAAATTTAATTAATCCATCTCAAAATTTACCAATTGATGCATGCGATGATAACTTTGAGTACATTTCTTTTCTTGATAGGACTGGGATAGAAGTTTATAAATCTTATGATAGAAATTTTGAGTGGGATGGTAATGGTTTGTCTCCTGGTATTTATTTTTATTACATAAAATATACTATTTCTGAATATAAAGGGACTGTAACAAAATTTTAAATATTTTTTATTTAAGAGCTTTTTTCAAGTCATCTATAAGTATTTTATTATCTTCTAATCCTATATAAAATCTAATAAAATTTATGGGTAAAAATTCTGTATCATTATAATATTTACTTGGTGAATTATATCTAGCAATTTCTGGAAAAATTAAAGATTCATACCCTCCCCAAGAGCAACCCATTTTAAAGTGATGAAGTTTATCGCAGAAAGATTCAATTTCTTTTCTACTTTGACTTATTAGTTTGATAGAAAATTGTCCACATGGATTTTTTAGGTATTTTTTAACAAGATCTTTCTGATCAAAATTTTTACTATGTGGATATATTACTTTTTCGACTTTTGGATGATTTTCTAAAAATTTTACAATTTCAGGAGTTGATTTACTAATTTGATTCATTCTTACTTTTAGTGTTCTAAGTCCATTGATAAAAATCCATGAATTAAATGGTGACATTACGTTTCCAAGTAATGTGTATTCACACTCATAAATTTGATCTATTATTTTTTTTGAACTACATATGATTCCTCCCATTGCATTTGAATGACCTCCAATGTATTTTGTTGTTGAATGAATTATAATATCAATTCCCCAATTACTAGGGTTGCAATTTATTGGTGATGCATAGCTATTGTCTATAGCAGTTACGATATTTTTTTCTTTTGCTAAGTCACTTATTTTTTTTAAATCTTGCATTTCATAAGTCCATGAATTTGGACTTTCTAAATAAATTAATTTAGTATTATTTTTTATAGCATCTTTGAATTCATCAATACTTTTTCCCTCTATAAATGTTGTTTCTATATTAAATTTTGGAAGAATTTTATTAGTTAATTTATCTGTTCCAGTATATGGTTTTTTAATACAAATTAAATGATCACCACTCTTTAATTGTGATAACATTGCAATAGCTACAGCTCCCATACCACTGCTTACTGCAATTGCTGATTCAGTATTTTCTAGTGCTGCAATTTTTTTTTCTAATACTCTAGTTGTAGGGTTGTGTCCTCTAGTATAAAATGGTTTTTCATTACTAGTAACCATAGCTTCTCTCATATCTTTTACTTTATCAAATAAAAAATTGGAAGTTGAAAAAATTGGAGGTGAAGCAGCATTGAAATAGTCTTCTCTATTTTCTCCTAATTCATTAATTATATCGGGTATCATAGGATTTATTATTTACTAATATAAAAATAGATTATTTTTATAAATTAATATTTATAATGAGAAATAAAGTAGCGGTAATTACTGGTGGTTCTTCTGGAATTGGAGAGTCTTTAGCTTATAAATTTTCACAAGAAGGATTTAATATATTAATTGGTGGAACAAATCACGAAAGATTAAAAAAAGTATGTTCAAATATAAAAATTAGTGGTACAAAGTGCAGTTTTATATGTCATGATGTATCTAATAAGAAAGATATTGATAGAATGATTAAAAAAGCTATTGATGATTTTGGACAAATTGATGTTTTAGTTTGTAATGCTGGAATTTCAATTCGGTCAGTTTTTGAATATGTTGAATTAAGTATTTTTGAAAAACTCTTTAATATTAATTTTTTTGGATCTGTTTATTCTGTAAAGTATGCTCTTCCTCACTTAATTAAAAGTCAAGGTTCTATTATAGCTATTTCTTCTTTAAATGGGTTTATAGCTACTCCAACACGTTCTGCATATGTTGCTTCAAAACATGCTATGCAAGGTTTTTTTGATTCACTAAGATTAGAATTAAAAAATAAAGGAGTTCATGTAATGGTTGTTTCTCCAGGATATGTTAAAAGTAATTTTAGAGTTAATACTTTAAAAAATGATGGTTCAAAAGAAGGAAAAACATCAAGAGATAATAAAAAAATGATGACTTCAGAGGAGTGTGCTATAAAAATTATTGATGGATATAAAAATAAAAAAAGAAATTTAATTTTTACTTTTCGAGGTAAATTGGCTTATTTGATTAAGAATTGGTTTCCTAAATTTTCTGATAGACTTGCATATAAAGAGATTTTAAATGAAGAAGAGTCACTTTTAAAAAATTATTAGTTAATAATTTTTATATTTTTTTTTCTAATATATTTTTCTGTTTTATTAATTTTTATTTTGTACCAAACACTTTCTTCTCCTATAATTTTTAATTTATCTCCTTTCTTTACAATTTGGTAGAGATCTGATCCTGAAGATGGTTTTTCCATAATGAAAGTATTTTCAAAGTATACAATCCCAGATTTAGGAAGATTTATATTTATTATTAAAAGAAATAGAATTGATATAATATAAAATGTAAGTACTAGAGTAGGGGCTTTCTTACTTTTTAATATCCTATATATGTTTATTATAAAAATTAATAA
>JAYZHG010000103.1:0-4373 GCA_036166735.1 Bacteroidota bacterium
ATAATATTATTAATTTTAAACTTAATTATTTGTTCTCAAAAAAATTAAATTTTTTGATAGCATTTAATAATGATTATTATCATCTTAATTCTTTTAATAAACTTCAAATAAATACTTACAATTTATCAGGATTACTAAATTATACTATAGAAAATTTTTACTTATTAATTGGTGGGAAATTAAATCAATCATCAAAAAATTACAAAGGGAAATCTAAAAATTTTGGGGGATTATATCCGATTGTTAATTTAAAATATAAGCTAAATAATTTATCATTTAATGTTAATTATGGAGGTGGATTATTTTCAAATAAATATTCAGAAAAAATTTATTCAAATCCATTTATTTATGATCCATTTATTTTTGGAAAAATAAATAATACTAACCAAAAATTTAACATTAATGCATCAATTGAATATCAATTAAACAATAATGGAAATATAAAACTTGCAATTTCACAAAAAACACTAAATGGTTTTACTAATTATATCTACAATAATGCTGAGAAAAATAATTATCCTTTCTCTACAATGACACCTATCTATTTATATACATTAATTCGATATGATGAAAACACATATGTTAGTCAATTAAACTTTTCATTTAAATTTCCTGTTAATTCATATATAAATCCTAGTCTTGATTTTGTTTATAGAAAATTTGATCATGAAGAATACAAATATGATTTAGATACTGATGTATTATATAAACCTCTATATACCTTAAATATTAAAAATAAAATTTCATATAATAAATTAAAATCTAACATTGGTATTCATTTATTATTAGATTCTTATGCTATGGATTTTAATTCTAAGATCATTAACATAAATGATTATATAAATCTTTATTTATACTCCAATTATCAACTAAATGATAAAATATCTTTTGAATTAGACATTAATAACATTCTCAACAAAAGAAATGAATTTTATTTTATGTATCCAGAATTAGGATTTAATGCTATGGCTGGTATATTATTAAAATTTTGATAAATGAAAGAAAATAATGACGATTTTGGTTTATTAGATATTGATAGCAATAAATATAAGATTAAAAAAAAATTTAATTTTTTTTTTCTTTTAATAATACTATTCTTATATACTGGTATCTTTTATTATATAAAAAACAACACACATTTATTTGAAAATAAAGATCTAGTATCTAAAATAGATTCCATTAGAACTGAACAAAAAAATATTGATAGTACGATTATTGAGTTTGAATTTGATAGTATAATAATTGCAAAAAATTCTGATAGCATAATTGTTCAAAATAAAGATACAATAGAAATAATTAGTAATAATACTATTGAAATTGAAAGTCTTCAAATCTTAACCCAAAATAAATTAACTGGAAAATATTATATAATTGCAGGTAGCTTTTCTAATTATAAACTATCTTTAAATAAAGCTAATATGCTATTAAATTTAGGGTATCAACCAATAATAATTTTACCTAATAGGGATAATATGCATAGGGTAGGAATTGATTTATTTGATGATATTGATGCAGCAAAAAAATCTCTAAAAAATTATAGCAAAAAATTAAATGACAAATTATGGATCTTAAAATATTAATTCTTCAAATTTTAAATGAGCAAGATGCTTTAAGTATTATAGAAACTCAAGAAAAAATATCTGTTATGGATCTTCTATTTAAAGGAGGGTTTATGATGATTCCAATTTTTCTTCTTTTTATAATAACCATATATATATTAATTGAAAGAATTTTAGTGATAAATAAAGAATCTAAATCACCAAAAAATTTTACTGATGAAATAATAACAAGGGTTAATAATAATGATATTAATGGAGCTAAATTAATTTGTAATGATACAAATAATCCTATTGCTAGAATGATATTAAAAGGATTAAATAAAATAGAAAGTAGTCTCAAGAATATTGAAACTTCAATAGAAAACGTTGGTAAAATAGAAATTTATAATTTAGAAAAAAATTTAAGTTTATTAGCAACTATTTCTGGTGCCGCACCTATGATGGGTTTTTTAGGAACTGTTACTGGTATGATACAAGCATTTATATCAATTGCCCAAGAAGAAGGTGCAGTAAGTCCTAAATTGTTATCTAGTGGAATTTATGAAGCTATGATAACTACTGCCACTGGATTATTTGTTGGTATAGTAGCTTATCTAGCATATAACTATCTTGTTTCAAGAGTTGAAAAACTTATTCACAGAATGGAATATTCAACCATTGAATTTATTGAAACCTTACAATCTAAAAAATGAATTTAAAAGCTAATAATAAGATTAATCCATTATTTAGTATGTCTTCAATGACTGATATCATCTTTTTATTATTAATTTTTTTTATGTTAACAGCATCATTTATAACTCCATCGGGTCTTCCTGTTAGTCTCCCATCAAGTAAATCATCTACAATTGTTATTCAAAAGGTTTCAGTTACAATAACTAAAGATTTAAAATATTTTGTTAATGATAAAGAAGTCAACATTTCTGATATAGAAATTCATTTAAGAGATGAAATAGGTGATAAAGAAGGTTTAGTTGTTCTGCATTGTGATAAAGATGTTCCTGTTGAACATTTAGTTAATGTTGCAGGTATAGCAACATCATTAGAAGCTAAAGTGACTATTGCAACTCAACCAAGTAAAAAATAATGCGAGAAAAAGAATATAAAAAAATAAAAAGAAAGGCAATATATCTTACCATTTTATCAAATTTTATTTTTTTTATATTACTCTTCATAATAATTGCTTGGACTGAAACATATCCACCCCCAGAAGAATATGGTATTGAAATTGGAACTGAAGTTCTTGACAATACTTTTTTAAATAATAATGATGAAAATCCTGAAAATCAAACAAATGATATTATAGAAACACCCAATGAAGAATTAGATGAAATAATTACTGAAAATACAGATGATGAATTAATAGAAGAAAAAGTAAAAAATATTAATAACATAGAGAATAATTTGGAAGAAGAAATGCCTATTCCAAAAACAGAAGTTAATGAAACAAATATTGATAAAAGTGAAAATAATGCTTCTTTAATGGATTCAAGATCAATCATAAAAGAAAATAAACCTAATAAAATTGATGAAAGAGCTTTATTTAATTCAAAATCAAGTTCAGGAGAAGAAGGGTCATCTTTAGAAATGCAAGGATGGATATGGGATTTTCTTCCTAATCCAAAAGATAATAGTTCTGAAAGTGGTAAAATAGTTTTTGAATTAATAGTAGATTATTATGGTGATATTATAGGTTTAAAAACTTTAGAAACAACATTAAGTCCTAAAGTAGAAAAAATATATAGAGAAGAAATTTTAAAATTAACATTTAGCCCAATTAATAATAATAATCCTGCAGAAATTTCTAAAGGAAAAATTACATTTATTATTAAAAATAATTAGATGAACTATAAGGAGACTATAAAGTTTCTGTACAATAATCTGACAGTTTATCATATTAATGGTAAAAGAGCTTATAAGCCTGGTTTAAAAAATATATTAAAACTAGATTCAGCATTAAATAATCCACATAAAAATTATAGAATTGTTCATATTGCTGGAACAAATGGAAAAGGAACAACAGCACAGGGTATTTCTAGAATAACAAATAGTAATGATATTAAAACTGGATTATACACATCACCACATATCAAAGATTTTAGAGAAAGAATTAGAGTTAATGAAAAAAAAATAAGCAAAAAATACATTATATCATTTATTGAATCAAACTTTGATTTAATTAAAAATATAAGACCATCTTTTTTTGAAATTACAACTATAATGGCGCTAAATTATTTTAAATATAAAAAAGTAGATTTAGCTATTATTGAAGTCGGTTTAGGAGGTAGACTTGATTCTACTAATATTATTAATTCTTTTCTAAGCATAATAACAAATATTAGTTATGATCATCAAAACATACTAGGAAATAAATTAATAAATATTGCTAATGAAAAATCGGGTATAATCAAAAAAAATTCCATTTTTATTAAAGGTGAAAAGCAAAACGATATAGATAATATTTTTGTAAAAAAATGTAATAAATTAAAAACAAAGTACATTAAAAGTTATGAAAATGTTAAAATAAAATCATTAAGTAAAAATATTTTTTCAAGAAAAATAAATATTAAAACTAATAAGTTAGAATTTATATTAAATATAAGACCGTCAACAAATTATTATCTAAAAAATATTCCTTCAATAATAAATGCATCTCATATTATTTTAAAAAAATTTAAAATTAAAATATCAAAACATTCATTCTACGGACTAGAAAATTTGACAAACAAATCAAGCCTTAGAGGAAGGTGGCAAATTCATTCAAAAAAACCATTAATAATTTCTGATGGATGTCATAACATAGAGTCAATTAATAAT
>JAYZHG010000104.1:0-5197 GCA_036166735.1 Bacteroidota bacterium
TATTCTTCACATTATTTAGAATCTGATTGTAAATATTTTAAAATAAAAAAATTTTAGTTATTTATTTTTTCTAAAAATTGTAATTGCCTCTCTCTTTTAGATAATTCCATTGATGATATTTTGCTAAAAAATTCATCTCTTAATTTATTATTAAAAATATTATAATTTAATAGATCTTTCTTTGAAAATGAATTAATAAATTTTGAATTATCATATTTCAATTTATAGTTCAACATTTTTAAATATCTATAATTAATAGATTCAAACAACAAAATTTGATTAGCACTTAACTCATCAATATATTTTTCTTTATTATTCTTTATTAACGGTTTAGATAAATTTTTCCACAATTTTCCAGAAGAAGAAGCAATAATTGAATCATCAGACTTATAAAAATCAATAAAATTATCATTATAATCTATCAAATACTTATCACAAAAATTTTGAATTATTTTTTTTGGATTAGAAAGCAAATCTTCATATTTAATAGAAAAAAAATTTTCTCTAGAGTAATTCTTTTTAATGTTTAATGAAGTTTTCTGATCTCTATACCACTTTTTTGCTAAAAAATATATATGCTTATCTCCAATAGGAGCCTTAATAAATGAAGATGCTACGTCTCTACCATCTCTATAGATATAAATATAAATTGGCTCTAATTCTCTAAAATTTTTATTATCAAAAAAATTTAAATTATATAAACTCTTACAACACCAATATTGTATATTTTTTTCTTTTACAGCATTTATTTCATATACAGACCTAAAAACTTGAAACAAAGACCTAGCCATTACCTTTTTAAGTATCTGATTTTTTGTTGGTATTTCATTCCATTTAACTGGATTTAATCGTATCCAACTTATAACATCATCAATAAGAAATTCAAAATTCTTTTTAGAATTTAAATTTCCATATTTAGCAAGTAAAGGATAAAAAGTTTTAAGGATATGTGGTGGATGAGGAGCGTATATTCCTTGGAGCTGGCTTAACATTAATCTTACCAAATTAGATCCCGATCTTTGAGTTCCAATAAACTGTATAAATTTCATCCGTGAAGTTCTAAATAATATCCCAATACACCAAATGTTAATATTAAAAACAAAGGATGAATTATTTTTTTCGAAAGAATTAAAAATGATATAATAAATATCAGAATATTAAAAGAATTGAAAATTTCTTCTCTAAACATTATAATATAACCCGCATAACATATAAGTCCAATGATACCAATTTTAAAACCTTTAATCACTATTTCAAAAAAGGCATTTTGTTTGAAAAAATAATATACTCTTGAAAAGAATATAATAATAACTGAAGAAGGAAGAAATATTGAAATTGTAGCTATAAAAGCTCCAACTATGCCATTTATTTTATACCCTATAAAAGTAGCAGTTATTAAAATTGGTCCTGGGGTTATTTGACCCATAGCAATTGAATCAATGAACTCTCTTTGAGTTAACCAACCAAGCTGCTCAACAATTATTTTATCTAAATATGGAATAAAAACATAACCACCTCCAAATAATGTCAAAGATATATTAGAAAAAATTCTAGCTAGATTAAAAGTTTTTGTATCAATTGTTGCATTATTCAAAAAAACATATAATGTAGCCATTATTAATGAGGCAATTAGAATACCTTTTATTTTTATAAAATTTTTTGATGAGTTACCAAAAGAAACTCCAAATTTTATTTTCTTTTTATTATAAAAAATATTTAAAAGACCACAAATTAAAAGAGGTAATATTATTGATATATATCCTTTTACTGAATACGCAATCATAAAACTTAAGACGACCAAAGTAAAAGAAAAAATTTTATTTTTAGTTTCTTTAAAAATATCATATGCAACAGTAAAAATAACAGCAGAAACAACAGGCATAACTCCCATAAAAAAAGAAGTAAATCCAGGAATATTTTGAGAATTTAAATATAAATGAGAAAATAAGAGCATAATCAAGAAAGAGGGTAATAATACAGCTAAAAATGATATTACTGCACCTTTCCATCCTTTTAACAAAAAACCAACATATGACGCTACATTGATTGCCATGGGACCAGGCAAGAAACTAGCCATAGTTATTGCATCAAGAATTTTACTATTTTTAAGTATCCTTGTTCTCTCAACAAATTCATACTTTATCATTGCAATCAACATCATGTAACCACCAAAAGAAATAGTTCCTGTTTTTAAAAAAATAAAAAATAATCTTATATAAGAGATTTTATTTTTCATGGTTGATTTTTCTTTATAAATTTAAATATCTTATGCGAAAGATAATTTATTTTTTTACTTTAATTATTATTTTTTCTTGTTCCAAGCCAATAGAATTAAAAGGTGATTGGAAAATGAATGTTTTATTAGAAAACAATATTGAAAAACCCTCCCCTGTTCAACCCCCAATAATATCATTTAGATCAGATAATCTTGTTTTTTATTTTAATACATTAATGGTCTATGAATTAGAGGATGATAGTCTTTTTTTGGCTTATGAAGAAAATCCAGAACAGATTATAAGAGCATTTAAAATAGATTTTATAGATCGAGATCATATTAACCTAAGTTACCTAAGAAAAGTACCAATAGATTCATTTCCTACTGCTTTAAAAAATATTACTCTACAAAGTCAATGGTCAAAAATAAATTAATATTTAAAATCTTATTTTAATTTTAAATTCAGCCTTTTTAATTTAAAGCATTTGATTTAAATAATATGCTCTATAAAAAGAATAATCACTATTTAAATTCCACAATACTTCACCATTCATATTAGTTATAACAACTCTATTATTCACACTGCTTGCAAAAAGAAATTTATCCTGATCAAAAAGATACACACTACCTTGTTTAAAACTAAATAAATCATCTGGTAAAAAAATACTTTTTTCAATTTGAAAATCATTATTCTTTTCATCCAATTTAAAAATTAAGGCTCTAGAAGATTTTCTTAATTCAGCATCACCATTATCAAACAACATATATATATCATCATCAATTTTATGAATAGCATGTTGTTGATAAAAAATTTCATTCTCAGATAAATCAAAATCACCATTAATACCAAGTTTCCAAATAATCTGACCAGTTAAAGAATTAATTTTCCATATCTGATTAAAACTTCTAAATGATATTAAAAAATTTCCATCAGAATCAATACTTATTCCATTTGCATGACTCCAATCTTCTTGTATTTTATATCCATTATCTTCATCTGTTGGATCTACAAAATCAAATATATTCCATTCCCATAACAATTTACCATCAGAATCATATACAACAATTCCATCTCCCTTTAAGCTACTAAATTTGGTATTATCTTTTAATTCAAAATATTTGTAAGAAAGTCCTACATACCTATTTTGATGTTTTAAAATGTCATGATGAAGAACATTATTATCTGTATTAATAGATGTTATAGTATCCCCTGTAAATGAAATTTCTTCAATTAGACTCTTTGAAGATAGTGATAAATATGATTGTGAATTAATGGTGTTAAACGGTCTTGATAAGGTTGTATCTGCCATACCATACCATAATGGAACTCCATCAGAATTAATTAATAATTGAATCCCTGGATTAGTTTGAGTTCTTAAAAAAATGTATCCATTAAAATTATAACTATTTTTTTTTTTAATTTCAAATGCTGGAAATTTATAAGGAAGCTCTCTTGAGGTAAAAGAAAATAGTTGAGAATTATAATTTGAATTTTTATAAGTTGAGTGAATAATAAAATTATACTTCTGAGAAGGTTCTAATAAAGTTAAGTTTATCTGATGATCTTTTTTAACTTTTGAAACTATAGATCTAAATTTATTATCAATTGAATCCACAGGCCAATAAGATATGTAGGCTTCTGCTTCTCTATCTAATGAAAACTTAATGCTATAATTCGAATAATTATATGAAGCTGTTTCAAGAGTTACATCACTATAAATAAGTTTCTTATCACAAGAAAAAACAAATAATAATATTACAAAATATGATATTCTATATACGGTCATTTCCTTACTACTAATTTAGTTGATTTATGAGATCCATCAGAAAAAATTACGTACATTATATAAACTCCACTGTAAAGATTTGAAGCTTCAATTTTATAATTTTTTTCTACACTTTTATAGAAATTTATTTTTTGTTTAATTCCATTTAAATCATACAATTCAATAGAAGAAATTGATTTAGAAGACTCATTAATTAAATTAATAAATGAATTATTTCTTGTTGGGTTAGGATAAATAACATAATCATTTAAATAATTTTCTATTTTATTAATTATATCATCACGTTGAAAATATGTCTTTGCTAAATTAAAAGCATTTTTTCCAATATTTATCCCGATTAATCTTCCAGGAAGATCATCAATATAAGGATGAATACCACCCCATATCCTTGAAAGTGAACACTGATCAGCCGCATCTTCATATTTGGCCCACTGAAGTATCATATCCATAGATGGACCCTTTTCAAAAACCAAAAATTCATTCTTATTAATATGAAATTCACCCATACCACCAGGAAAAAATGAACTTCCAGTAATTTTTGATAGTACTATTGCTGCTGCTTTTGAGTATGTTGAATGACCAGAGACATAACCAGCAAAAGGAGGTGTAACAAAAGTCGGTCTTTGATATGGCCACCAATTTTCAGCAAGAATCCAACCAGAACCCGATTCACCAGAACTACCCTGACTTGTATGGCCATTCCAAGTAAATAACTTAATTTTTCCAAGATTCTCTAAATTATCACCAACTAAAGGATCATCTACATGAACAAGTTCAATATAATTATCTATTAAATTAATTCCATTTATATTATAATTTAAAGAATCAACATATGTTGACTGCCCCTGATCAGATAAATATCTTATTACTGAAATTGGTCTTATATAATCATAATACCCTTTAATACCCCAAGCTGTAATTGCAGCGTCATGCATTGCTCCTCCCAAAGTAAAATATGATTTAATATCCCACTCTAAATCATCTAATATCTCTCCTTCTCCTTCAAACTTTTTTTCTAAAAGTTCACTATCATTAACTTGATTTAATATAACAAACCAATGTCCTGGAGGTGTCTCAGAATCAGGGCCATCAGCCCAAAATTCTGCTAAAACTCTTGTGTAATCACCCCTAGGAACAAATTGTTCTTCATATGGCATTCCAGTTATAGGATTTGATTCATAACCATTTCCATTAT
>JAYZHG010000105.1:0-29533 GCA_036166735.1 Bacteroidota bacterium
AAAATTATAGATTTAGGAACAGGAGGAGGATTTCCTGGAATACCACTAGCTATATATTATGATTCTAATGAATTTATATTAATAGATTCAATTAAAAAAAAAATTAACGCTATTAGAAAAATTAAAAATTTAATAAAGATTAATAATATTAGCTTAAAAAATAATAGAATTGAAAATGAAACTATTAAAGGTGATATAATTCTTTCAAGAGCAGTTTCAAACTTATCAAATATTTATAAATGGTCTAAAAACTGCATCAATAAAAATGGATTGATAATCAATTTAAAAGGTGGTAATATTGATAAAGAATTAAAAAAATTAAACAAAAAATCTAAAATATTTAATCTATCAGAATATTATAGTGAAAAATTTTATGAAACTAAAAAAATTGTTTTAATTCAAGTATAAAAAAGAAATAAGATTACTTACATTTATCGTTTAACAATTTCTGATGTATTTAACTTTTGATTCTGAAACAACTGGGTTACCAAAAAATTTTAAAGCCCCAATATCTGACAGTGAAAACTGGCCAAGGCTTGTTCAATTAGCATGGCAAATTAATGATAAAGAAGGTAAATTAATAAATAACAAATCCTTTTTAATAAAACCTGATAATTTTACCATACCATATAATTCAGAAAAAGTTCATGGGATTTCAACAAAGATTGCACTAGAAAAAGGAATTGATTTAATAATTGTCTTAAAAGATTTTGAAAAAGATATAAAAAAATGCAAATACATAATTGGGCACAATATAAATTTTGATAAAAATATTCTTGGTGCTGAATTTTATAGAAAAAATATAGAAAGTGACCTACTCAATAAAATAAGTATAGATACTGGTCATATTTCAAAACAATACTGTAACCTAAAAGGTGGTTTTGGAGGAGGTCTAAAAATGCCAAAACTTACAGAACTTTATGAGATATTATTTGGAAAAAAATTTTCTGATGCTCATGACGCTGCATACGATGTAAATGCAACAGCAAAATCCTTTTTTTATTTATTAAAAAAAGAAGTATACTCTAATGAAGATTCATCTTCTAAAAAAATCAACTATGAAGAACCTAAACTTAAAATATCTAATTTTTCAAAAAAAGAAATAGATATATCAGTATCAGAAAAAAAAATAGATGTAGATATAAAATCAGATTTTATTCATTTACATAACCATAGCCAATACTCAATACTTCAAGCCACCTCGAGTATAGAAAAAATTATAGAGAAAGCTAAAGAATATAAAATGTCTTCAGTAGCCATAACAGATTTAGGTAATATGTTTGGAGCATTTAAATTTAACAAAATAGCAAGAAAAAATAAAATTAAACCTATTTTAGGGTGTGAATTTTTTGTGTCAGAAGAAAGAAAAAAAATAAAATTTACTAGAGACAATCCTGATAAAAGATCGAATCAAATTTTATTAGCAAAAAATAAAGAAGGATATAAAAACCTTACTTCATTAACCTCTTTAGCTTTTACAGAAGGGCTTTACGGGCAATATCCTAGAATTGACAAAAAATTAATTTATGATAATAGAAAAAATCTCATTGCACTTTCAGGAAATGTTTATGGTATTATTCCACAACTTATATTAAATCAAGGAATTGATAAAGCTGAAGAAGAACTAAAATGGTGGCTTGATACATTTAAAGAAGACTTTTACTTAGAAATAAATCGACATGGTCTAGATGAAGAAGAACATTTAAATGAAGTTCTAATTGATTTTTCCAAAAAATATAATGTTAAAATAATAGCTGCAAATGATGTGTTTTATCTAAATAAAAATGATAGCACTGCCCATGACATCTTACTATGTATAAAACAAGGAGAATTTATATCTACTCCAATAGGAAAAGGAAGAGGAAAAAGATTTGGATATAAAAATCAAGAATACTATTTCAAATCTCAAAAAGAAATGAAAACACTTTTTTCTGATATACCACAATCCATCAGTAACATAAATGAAATAATTAATAAAATAGAAAACTATGATTTAGAGAGAGAAGTTGTTCTTCCAAACTATCAAATTCCAAATGCATTTAAAAAATCTAAAAACATAACTGAAGATCAAAACGAATTTCTAAAAAAATTAACCTATGATGGAGCAATAAAAAAATATAAAAAAATAAATCCAGAACTTGAAGAAAGAATAAAATTTGAACTTAACACAATAAAAAATACTGGATATCCTGGATATTTTCTTATAGTTCAAGACATAACCAATAAAGCAAAAGAATTAGGAGTAACTGTTGGACCAGGAAGAGGGTCAGCAGCTGGTTCTGTAGTAGCATATTGCATTGGAATTACTAATATTGATCCAATAAAGTATAACCTTCTTTTTGAAAGATTCCTTAATCCAGATAGAATATCACTACCTGATATAGATATAGATTTTGATGATGAGGGAAGAGATAAAATTATTGAATACGTCATCAATAAATATGGTTATGATCAAGTAGCCCAAATTATTACATATGGTAGTATGGCTGCAAAATCTTCAATAAGGGATGCGGGAAGAGTTCTTGAATTACCACTTTCAGAAACAGATAAATTAGCGAAATTAATTCCTGAAAGACCAAGTATAAATCTAATTGATTCTTTTAAAGAAGTTCCCGAACTTTCTGAAATCAGAAAACAAAAAACACTTCAAGCAGAAGTATTAAAACAAGCAGAAATAATAGAAGGATCTCTTAGAAATATAGGAACACATGCGTGTGGTATCATTATCACGCCTGACAAATTAACAAATTATATACCTGTATCTAAATCAAAAGATTCAGAACTTTTGATAACTCAATTCGATAATAGTGTTATTGAATCTGCAGGAATGTTAAAAATGGATTTCTTAGGATTAAAAACTTTATCGATACTAAACACAGCTGTAAAAAATGTGAAACTAACAACAGGAAAAAAAATTGATTTGGATAATTTAACACTTGATGATCCTAAAACATATGAATTATTTCAAAGTGGATATACAAATGGAACATTCCAATTCGAATCATATGGAATGCAAAAACATTTGAAATCTCTTAAACCCGATAGATTTGAAGATTTAATTGCCATGAATGCTCTATATAGACCAGGACCAATGGAATACATTCCTAACTATATAGCCAGAAAACATGGGAAAGAAAAAATAGTTTATGACTTGCCAGAAATGAAAGAATATTTATCTGAAACATATGGCATTACTGTATACCAAGAACAAGTTATGCTCTTATCACAAAAATTAGCAAACTTTTCTAAAGGAGAAGCTGATCAACTAAGAAAAGCAATGGGGAAAAAAGACGCAAAACTATTAGAAAAATTAAAACCTAAATTTTTTAATGGTGGACAAAAAAATAATATTAAATCTAATGTTTTAGAAAAAATTTGGTCTGACTGGCAATCTTTTGCTGCCTATGCATTCAATAAATCTCACTCCACATGCTACTCAGTAATTGCGTATAAAACTGCATATATGAAAGCAAACTTTAAAGCAGAATACATGGCTTCGGTTCTTACTCACAACCAAAATAATATTGAAAAAATATCTTACTTTATGGATGAATGTAAAAAACAAGACATTAGGGTACTAGGTCCACAAATTAATGAATCAGCACATGATTTTGTAGTTAATAAAGAAAAAGAAATACTTTTTGGATTAGGTGCTATAAAAGGATCAGGTGATGCGGCAGTAAACTATATCATTAAAGAAAGAAAAATAAATGGCATATTCAAAGACGTCTTTGATTTTATATGCAGAACAAATTCTAGAGCAGTAAACAAAAAAACATATGAAGCATTAGCCCTTGCTGGAGCATTTGATTGTTTCGAAAAAATTAGTAGAAGACAATACACACACGCTGAAGAATCAGAGAAATCCTTAATAGAAAAAGCAATAATATATGCTAATAAAATTCAGAAAGAAAAAGATACAAAACAAACATCTTTATTTGGGGGTTCTAACGGAAGTGATATACCGCAACCACCAATTCCTAATATAAAACCATTCAATAAAATTGAAAAACTTAAAATTGAAAAAGACATACTAGGACTTTATATATCGGGACATCCTCTTGATAAATATAAATTTGAAATAAAAAATTTATGTAATACAAACTTCAAAAAATTAAAAGATAATTATAAAATCAATAGTAGAACTAATTTGAACACCGCTGGAATTGTCACTGAAGTAGAACATAAAATTTCTAAAAATGGAAAACCATACGGTAGTATTACAATTGAAGATTTTAATGATTCTTATAATTTTTTATTTTTTAGCGATGACTATGTGAGATTTAAAAATTATATGGAGTTAGGTTGGTTCCTGTTTTTATCTGGTAAGATGAAAAATAAATGGAACAATCCTGAAGAATTAGAATATAAAATTGATGATATCAAACTACTAACCAAAGTCAGAGATGATCTAATTAAGGAATTGCATTTAAAAATCAACATTGATGACATAAATTCAGAAATCATTAATAATCTTGAAAAAGACTTAAAAAATAGTAAAAAAGGAAACTGTCATTTAAAAATAACAATCGTAGCAAATAACAATGGAAAGACCTTATCTCTAGATATGATATCCAGAGAAAAAAAGATTTCTATAGACGACAATTTTCTTAAATCTATAGAGAATAATTCAAGTATTGAATATTTTATATCAAAATAATAATTCTTTTTATTTATCCTATATATTTGCAAAAAAACTATGGGAAAAACACTAGAGATCACAGATAAAAACTTCAATGATATTATATCTAAAAACAAAACTGTTTTAGTAGACTTTTGGGCTGAATGGTGTGGTCCATGTAGAATAATTGGTCCTGTTATTGAAGAATTAGCAAATGAATATGAAGGAAAAGCAATAATTGGAAAATTAGATGTAGATAGTAATCAAGAATCAAGCGTAAAGTATGAAGTAAGAAGCATTCCTACTATTATAACATTTAAAGATGGTGAAATTGTTGATAGACAAGTTGGAGCAGTTCCTAAAGAAACATTAAAAAATATTGTAGACTCACAACTATAATTATTTATTACAAATATTTTTATAATTACAATACTTACAGACATCATGATCATCAGTCTGAGAAAAAGGTATATGTCTATTAAAAATCGTTTTAATTGTATCAACTAATAAACTTTCAAAATCATTTAAATAGTCTCTTACATCATTAATTTTATCGTTTTTATTAAAAAATAATCTAGAGTCAAAATTAGAAATACTCATTTCTCTTATGTTATTTAATCCAACACTAATTGGCTCTTTAAAACCCCTTGCATTAATATACAATAAAGCATAAAATAATAATTGAAATGCTGCATCATTTCTGTCATTTTTATCAGATGAAAATAAAGAATCTATACTTTTAATTCTTTTGCTATCTCCACCAGTTTTATAATCTATTATTCTTACAACACCATCTTTTCTTTCAATTCTATCTATAAAACCAGAAATATTAACAATTCTTTTTCCATCTATTTTAAGCTCTTTCTTGTATCCAGAATTTTTATCTCCTTCAAGAGCAATTAACTCAAAAGGAGCATTTTTTTCATCAAAAGAAATAATGTTTGTAACATAATCCTTTATAATTTCAAACAAAATAACGTTATGACCTTCAATCAAAAATTCACTTTTAGACTTTAACTTAAAATGTTTTTTTGCTACCGACATAATAGCTCCAGATATACTATTTTTAATTTTAAAAAAATCGTTCTTTTCAATTGTCCTACTATTCTTACTTTTAATTATATCTTGATATAATAACTCAAGAGCATTATGTGATAAATTTCCAAAGACCATTTTATCTATTTGATCTACATAAGGCATAATTTCTTTAATATTTGCAACGTACTTATAATAAAATTTAAGTGAACAACTAACATATTCTTTTATAGCAGATGGAGAAATATACCCTTTACCACTAAATCTATTATTTAAATTTTTAAGCATATCATCTGTCTTTAGAACAGAAATATTATTTTCCATGTTAACACTTATATCATTAGAAAAAGAAATATTATTTATTGAAAAACGAGATTCTATTTCAAGTTGTTTAACGTATCTACTAAGTTCTCCCTTAGAATCAAAATCAGACTTATTATTATAAATAAAAGTCACATTTTTAGCTCTTTGAATTACTCTATAAAACAAATAGCTATAAATTGAGTCTATGGTGTCGCTAGTTTTAAGTTTAAATCCTTTCCTAATATTAAAAGGAATAAAAGAATTGTTTAATGATTTTCTAGGTAACTCCCCCTCATTAACACTTAAAATAAAAACTTGATCAAAATCTAAATTTCTTGATTCTAAAACTCCCATTACCTGAAGACCACTCAATGGCTCTCCAGAAAATGGTATTTTTGTAATTCTTGAAATTTGAGAGAGAAGTTTTGATAAAACTTCAACAGATTCTATATCAAAATCTATTTCTAGTAACCTATCAAAGAGTTTATGAAAATAGATTAAATATTCTTTATCTAAATTACCAAAATTTTCAATTTTTTTATAAAATAATTCTATAACATCACTTAAATTATTTAAAATATTATTAGAAGAATTAAAAATTATATTTAACAAGGAAGATTTTGAATCAAAATAACTATGAGGAATATAAATAAGTTTTTTACTATTCAACTCTTCTATAAATGAATTAGAAAAATCCTTATCATACTGATATACATATGGATGAGAAATTAGCTCTATAATATCTTTATAATAACTTGATTTCTGATAATTTCTAACAAATGAATTTTTCTTAACTTTCAATATTATTTTAATCAAATCATATAATGGAGTTTCTGAAAGTGGAAATCCCATAGTAACATTAATTTTATTAATTGAACTTGGAATAGAATTTAGCACAGGAAATAAAAGACCTTCATTTGGCAAAAGAACAAGAATTTTATCTGCATCAAAATCTTTCTTCTTTTTTATATTTTCAAGTAAATTACCTAAAACCTTAGCCTGCCCTACTTGAGAACCAACTCCTACAGAGCAAAATTCTTTTTCTATAGAATTAAAATTATTTGGTATGACCTTCGGAAAAGTTGAATACAAAACTTTATCTTCTTTAAAAGCTCTAAATGATTCTCCCGCCTCTTGCTTATAATCACTAAAATAATAATCATCAAAATCCCAAAATGCCATAGCAGAATAATTTTTAATAAAAAATTTTATAAATTTTTTTTCAGCATTTGAAAGCACACTAAATCCTACAAAAAGATAATTTACCCCTTCATTATGTTTTATATTCACACTTAGATTATCTACAACATCTCTATAAACAATTCCCTTATAAGCCAATCTTTTCTCTCTAAGAACTATCTTAAAATCTTTATAGACTTTAAGCAAAATTTTCCATGTTTTATGAAAATTTCTCTGATTGAGACTCATCTTTGGAAAAAACTTTGTCCAAAATGATTTGATTGATTCATAATTTTCTTTATCCATAAAATGAAAAGTTTCTTCTATCTCTTTCTGATCTTTTATAGACTTAAAGATCTTAGACTCATCTTGAAGACTTTGGTCTATATCTTCAAAATCATTTATTAACATCTGACCCCAATAGTAAAATTTTTCAAAAGAAACATCTACCTCATCATCCTGATACTTTTTAATTATTTTAAAAAGGATATGATTTAAAATGATATTATCAGCTACATCATCACAAATTTTTATATTGCTATACATTTGAACAAACTCCTCTAAAGTTCTTATTTTAGGTGACCAACTAGTTTTTTGTGCTTTTTTAGATAATGCCTTTTGAAAGTACAGTCCTGCCCTCCTATTTGGAAATACTACATACAAATTCCGAAAATTTTTATATTTCTTATATGTATAATTAACTACCTCTTCTAAAAAAAAACTTTTAGTCATTTACAGAAATTAATTTGTTAGAATCTAAATATATCAAATAACCACTTACATTTTTATAGTGCAAAGACTTAAGAAGATTTTTATAATTTATCACTTGTTCTCTATGATAACCTTCTTCTTTACCAGTTTTATAATCTAAAACCACAAGATGATTTTTTTCAATCTCCACTACCCTGTCTAGTCTGAATACTTCTCCATTTTTATCAAGAACTTCTATTTCATTATTAGATTTTTTATCTGGATTAAAAAATGGTTTTATGTCTTTATTTTTTAATATTTTCTTAAGAACACATTTAAAATCTTTTCTCTCACTAGAAAGAATAATATTTTTATTTACAGAAATATTAAGACCTTCTTCTAAATCATTAAAGCTTTTTATATGATATAGTATATTATGAATTTTTTTTCCTCTTTCTATCAAATCTTTCTGTTTTTCTGAAGTTATAAATTCATCCAATGTTTTTTTAATTCTTACTCTACCATTCCATGGAGAAGAAATATAAGATTCCATTACATAAGATTTTTTATGGATACTATTATGTTCTTTCTTTATAAGATTTCCAGATTCATACAACATAAAATCTTTCTTTTCTAAAAGTTTATTTTCTAAATGTTTATACAACACATCAGAAACGTTACTAATTAAACTTCCTTTCTTCCTAGAATGAATAAAAAGTGCAGACCTTGGTCTTGTTAGTGCAACATATAAAAGATTAATGTTATCATTATATGCCCTTATTTTCTCCCTATAAAACTCTTCTAAATAAATAGTGTTAGGATGTTTAGACTTGTACTTTAAAGGAAAAGGAAATTCAAAATTCGAATCTAATTTTTTAAGATCTACCCACAAAATCTTATTTTTTGATCCTTTAGTATCATGGTCAAGCTTCCAATCACAAAATGGAATTATTACATTCTCAAATTCCAAACCTTTAGACTTATGAATTGTTATAAGACTAATAGCATCAATCTGCTCAGAGATTTCTAAAGTTTTATTATTATTCTCTTCCCACCATTTTAAAAAGGATATAAGGTCACCATCATTATTTCTTTTAAATTCCAATACTAAATCCTGAAAAGATTGCAAATAAGGAATTTGATCTGGAAGACCATTTAATTTGAAAATTCTAATAATGTACTCTACCATTTCATAGATTGGTAACCTTGAAATAGTATTTATATCTCTATAAAATTCTTTAGGAAGTTTTTTTAGCTTATCATCATTAGTAAATACGAAATGGGAAATGTTTTCAGATTTTTTTACTTTATTACAATAAAAATAAACAATTTCAGAAAGTGCTAATCTATCTTTAGAATTAATAAAATATCTAAAAATACTAATGAAAAAACGAACAATAGAAGCCGATTTTATATCTAATGCATCTGCAGATACATGATTATAATTATACTTAGAATTTTTGTTTAAAGACTCTAAAAGTAAAGCTTCTGCTATAATTTTTGCCTCTTTATTATTTCTTACTATTATCCCAATATCTCCAGGAGAAGATCCTAAATCCTGTAAATGTCTTATTGTATCAAGAGTAAAACAAACTCCTGCTTCGTGAAATGTTTTAGTAGAAAGATTAAACTTTACCTGTACAAATCCTTTATTTTTTTTCTCCTGTATAACTTCTTGTATAAGTTCATCGTTATATATCTTTTTCAATTCGGAACATATCTTTTTCTCAGAAAATATTTTAGATATTTCTGAGAAAAAGATATTATTAAAATTTACAATCACCTCAGCACTTCTCCAATTATTTTTTAAATAATTCACAGAAATCAATTTAGAATCCATATCATCATGAATTCTTTTCTGCATAATAGTAGATTGTGACCCCCTCCAACGATAAATACTTTGCTTTATATCACCAACAATAAGATTTTCATCTCCAGAACTTAGAGAATCATGAATCAATGGTTTAAAATTTTCCCACTGAAAAAGACTTGTATCCTGAAATTCATCAATTAAGAAATTACTAAATCTGTTTCCTACTTTCTCAAAGATAAATGGTACGTTATCATTACTAATTATCTCTTTCAGTAACTCAGAAAGATCTGAAATTAAAATCACCTCATTCTCATCTCTATAATCAATAACCTTTTTATATAATTCACCCAAAATCCCAAAAGCATACAAATAATTATTTAACTCACTTGCGGTATTATAAGAAACTATACCATTTTTATAGATACTTATAAGTTCTTTAAATGGAACCATCAATTCTTTTTCAACAAATTTTTCCAATTCATGTTTTCTATCAAAAGACTTACTAATCCAATTTTCCGATGAATCTAAACAGTTCATAATTCTAATTCCAGGTTCTACAATTACTCCATTAGAAGATTTAAAGATAAAACCTGCAACTCCTGAAGACTTATAACTAAAATCTTCTACAGAAAAATTATTTAATAAAATAGAATCATAAATTTTTTTTGCCTTTAATACTACCTCTAGCTTAAATTCTTTCCTTGTTTGATATATGTGTGCTTTTAGCCCTTTTACGTCCTTAACATAATTTGCATTTTTAAGTTTTGGGGCAAGAGCCTTATACTCCTCTGAAAAAAGATTTTTCGCAATATTTTTAATCTCTTGCACTACAAGAAAATCTTTCTTCTGAGATAGTCTTTCACGAGAAAACTCTGTTAACCATCTTGAAATGGGGCTACCTTTTTCTAGATCAGATAAAAATCTTGCTACCACCTCATTTATTACAAGTTCATGATCCATCTCAATATTAAAAACTCCTCTAAACTTTAAATCCCTAGTAAAAGATTGAATAATTCCATAGAAAAATGTATCTATCGTACTTATTGAAAAATAAGAATAATTATGGATGAGAGAAGTTTGAAGCTTTCTAGCTCTTTCGATTATTTCATCATGATTCACATTATAATACTGAGAAAATTCTATAATTAATTGCTTGTCTTTTCCCTTTTTAATATCATCTATCATCTCAAGAATTCTGGATTTCATCTCTTCTGCTGCCTTATTTGTAAACGTAACTGCAAGTATTCTTTTGAAATAAAATGTACTCTTAAGAGCTAGTCGTATATAGTTCTTTGATAACGCATATGTTTTCCCAGAACCTGCCGATGATTTATATACTAAAAAAGGCTTTATACTCATATTTTTTATGATAAAAGATGATCTACAAAATACAAATAAATGGTAAGAAAAAAATAAGAAAACAAATATTATAATTGAAAAATAGAGATTATTTTGATTTAGAAAACATCCATTTAAAATAATCTTCCTCCTTAAATACATAATCCCAAGAATTATGATTTACATCTTTATACTCAGTATATCTATGTTTGTTATTTTTAGATACAAGTAACTTAAAGGCATTTTGAGAATATTCTACAGGGACTACGCTATCTGCATCTCCATGAAAAATCCAAAATGGGACATCTAAAGCATTTTTAAGGAGTTCTAAATCAGCTCCTCCACATATTGGAGCTGCAGCTGCAAAAAGATCTGGTCTATAAGATACAAGGTCAAACGTTCCATACCCTCCCATAGAAAGACCTGAAATATAAATTCTATCTGAATCAATATTATTATTTTTAATTAAACTCTCAATTAATTTAATTACAAGAGATCCGTAATGTGAAATATCTTTCATTTTATGATGATGACCTAAAACCCAGGGATCAACTTTATGAGAAGACCATCTATTATTTTTTGGACACTGAGGTAAAATGACATAGCTATTAAACTCTTTTTTTTCTGTCTCTTTTAAAAAAAAGTTTCCTCCGTGAATGAGCTGCATTTCATTATCATTACCCCTCTCTCCACTTCCATGTAAAAATATAACTAAAGGAACATTATCAGTAGTTTCATAATAAGGTTTTAAAAGTCTGTAATTAATAGATTTATTATCTGCAGAAAATTGCAATTTTAAAAAATCTGTTTTATCTCTTTTTTGACTAATCGTATCAAAAGAATAAAATATAATTAATATGAAGAAAATATTTTTTTTCATAGTTTATAAAATTTTTTAAATTCTTTACTCATTTCATCAAACCTATCCTTAACTGATCTTATTAATTCATCATTAAGAGATTCTTCTAATTTATCTACATCACCAATTTCAAACTTATCAAGCTTAAAAGTTTGCTCCATTCCAGAATATTCAAACTTAACAACATACTTTAATCCAAAATCAAAAATGGTGACATTTATATCACCTCTAAAAAGATTTTTAATTAATCTCATTAAAACATAAAACTTTTAAATCATTAAATGATTTTTTTAAATAATTTAATTCTGCGAGATATGCAATAATACTTTTTTTTGATTCTATAATATCAGCAAAAAAAGCATCGCTCTTATAATACTTCCTATTAAAACGATAATTGATTATTTTTATTTTTTTCTCATCATTAGGATTAGTTGACCAATTATGCTCTAAAAAAAAATTTTCTGATAAACTATAATTAAACTTTATAAAAAAATTATCATATTCTTTCGTATGGACATCGTGCCTTCTTAATTCTTCATTATATAATTTAAATAACTTATTTTTTAATTCTTCAGACTCTATCCTCTTAATTAAGTCAGAGCTTATAAGTTGATTAAATATCCCTTCCTGTGGAAAAAATGATTTTAATGCTCTTCCAACTGATGAAATATGATAAATTATACTATCATCAGAAATTTGATAATTATTTCTAAGATTATCATATATGATATTTGTGCTGTTATAAGACATTTCTTGAAGTTGAATAAATGCATCTATCTGAATAATATCTTCATCTAAGACAGTAATTAGCTGACTAATAGAATTATTTTTTCTTTCTTTCTCTATCCTGTTTTGTCTAGACTGTTCAAAATACAATGAAATTAATATCCCCAAAAAGATAACAAGAAATTCAAATGAATACTTAATTATATACTTTTTCATATACTAATAAGCAACTAAAGAAGAATCAACATCATCTCTCCACCTCATAATTCCACCATCTAAATTATAAACGTTATCAAAAGAAAAAGATTCTTCCAAAAATTTCACAATATTTAGACTTCTCGATCCAGTTCTACAATAAATTATAACCTTATTATTTCTACTTATCTGATTAATATTATCAGGTATAGAATACATGTTAATTTTTTCACCTCCTATACAACATACATTATACTCATAATCGTCCCTTATATCTATTAGTTGAAATTCATTTCCTGAATCCATCATAGCCTTTAATTCTTTTGGAGAAATACTTTTCATGATACCTAGGTTTTTACACTTCCAGAAATTCCACCAGAAACAATATACTTCATTACTTCTGAAGATTTGTTATTGATAGGTTTTATATTTTTTTTGTCTACTAAATAAACATTTCCACTAATATTATAAGAATGAGGTAAATACACACTAACATAACCAGGCATACCAATTTCATCTAGATCCTTACTCGTAATAAAACCTGGTTTATAAATACCACCATCCATTTTAACAAGTACTGGCTTATTAAATTTTCTTTCATCTCCCATAAAAGAAGTCATCAAATCTTTAATAGAAGAATATATCAGATTGAGTAATGGTATATTAGCTATTAATCCTTCAAACCAGTTAACAATACCAGTATTATATCTACTAGCAACTGAACCAAATAATGTTATAAACATAATGACAGCCACAAAACTTAATCCAGTATAATTTTTTAGGAATGGAATAAGATTATCAAGAAAGTCATATAAGTACCAAACAACATAGATAGCACCTGCCATAGGAACCAGCAAAAGTAAGCCTCTAAGAAAGTGATTAAATAAATTTCTCATAAAAATTTAATTCAATATAAGAAAATTATAATGTCATTCCAATAAATGTTTTAAAGGCTAGTCCCATAAGACCAGTTAAAAGCATAGTGATTCCTAAACCTTTGAGCCCAGAAGGAACGTTTGAATATTTTAATTTTTCTCTAATTGCCGCTAGTGCAATGATAGCAAGATAAAAACCTAAACCACTACCAAATCCAAATGCTGTTGCTTCAGATAGATTAAAATCTCTTTGTACCATGAAAAGTGAACCACCAAGTATCGAACAGTTTACCGCTATAAGTGGAAGAAATATACCAAGAGATCCATAAAGAGTAGGAGAAAATTTCTCTATTACCATCTCTACAAGCTGGACAAAAGAAGCTATAACAGCGATAAACATCAAAAGCTGTAAAAATGTAAGGTCAATACTTTTAAATTGAGGACTAATCCAAACCAATGAACCTTCATCTAATATATTTTTCTGAATTAACCAGTTAAGTGGTGCAGTACACGTCAGAACAAAAATTACTGCTAGACCAAGACCATTTGCAGTACTTACTTTTTTAGATACAGCAAGAAAAGAACACATTCCTAAAAAATATGCAAAAATCATGTTATCCATGAAAGCACTTTTAATAACTAGGTTAAATAAATCAGTCATAATTTAATTTTCAATATATCCATTTCTTGAACGTTGAATCCATATCAAAATTCCCAATATTATAAATGCACCAATAGAATCTACAAATAATGCATTAGTTGGAAAAGAGCTCAAGCCTATAAATTCAAATACTTTAAATCCCAATACAGATCCAGAACCAAGCAGTTCTCTAAAAAAAGCCACAGTCAAAATTATCCAGGCATAACCCACACTATTACCAAATGCGTCTAAAACACTGTCATATGGTTTATTTCCCATTGCATAAGCTTCAAGTCTTCCAAGAATAATACAGTTAGTAATTATTAATCCCACAAACGCACCAAGAACCTTAAACATTTCATAATTGAATGCTTTTAAAAATTCTGAAACTAATGTCACTAAACTAGCTATAATAGCAAGTTGAACTATTATTCTAACTCTTGTAGGAATATAATTTCTTATAATCGAAGTTATTAAACTTGAAAAAATCATAACAAAAACTACACTTATTGCCATAATAATAGTAGGTTCCAGTTTTATGGTTACCGCTAAAGCTGAACATATACCTAGAACTTGTATGCTTATAGGATTATTATCGTCGAGTGGATCTATAAGAATTTTTTTCCTTCTTTTAGATAAAAATCCTTCACTAGGTTTAATCTTGATAATTTCTTTTTCTTTTACTTCACTACTCATAAGATACTTTTAATGTATTTTCTAATTTCTTTTCTTCTATAAATGCTCTATAACAATCAAAATAATGAGTAAGCATATTATTTAATCCTTTAGCTGTAATAGTAGCGCCGGACATACCATCAACCTCATGCTTTGAAAGATTATCATTATTTTCTCTTCTAAGCATAAAAATTGATACCAACTTACCATCATCATCATAAATTTCTTTTCCTTTATACCTATCTTGAATTTCACTTGATGAAATTCTAGCTCCCAGACCTGGTGTCTCCGTTTTATGATCAAATGATACTCCAATTACTCTATTTAAATTATTATCTAGAGCTACAAATCCAGAAATCCAATCCCATAATCCATTTCCAAACATAGGAAAAATATATGCATCTACCGATTCGCCTGTATTACTATACATAAATACAGGATATTGTCTGTCCTCAGGGTTAACTTTAAAATTTTTTTGAACATTTACTTCTTCAGCTACAAAAGAATCTTTTATTTCTCCTTTAATATTTATAACTACAGATTTCATTTTTTTATTATATGTAGAGAGAATTTCTTCAGGTGAGAGAGAAGATATTTCCATTACGGCACCAAGAATTTTTTTCTTAGTATCAATTTCAACTTGTATATCCTGGATAGGCTCGAGCTTCATCCTAGTAATAGAGAGTATGAAACCAAAAAAAATGGTCATTAATGCAGTAAAAATTATAATGTATGTATTAGACTGTTGCACGTTTTAATCTTCTTTTTTTATTTGCTTTAACGATATAAAAATCTATCAATGGAGCAAATACATTCATAAATAAAATAGCGAGCATAATTCCTTCTGGATATGCAGGATTAAAAATACGAATAACAACTGTTAATAACCCTATCATAAACCCATAAATCCATTTTCCTGTTTCTGTCTGAGCTGCAGTCACAGGATCAGTTGCCATAAAAACTGCTCCAAAAGCTAAGCCCCCAAAAACAAAATGGTATTCTGGAGAAATGAGCATAAACTCATTTGAACCAATAAGATTAAACAAAAATCCCATACAATATGCACCTAAAAAAACACTGAGCATTATCCTCCAACTACCAACTCCTGTAAATATCAAAATGAATGCGCCAATCAGACACATAAGAGTTGAAGTCTCCCCAATAGATCCTGGAATAGCTCCTAAAAACATATTTTGAAAAGAATAAAACTCTGTTTGATTAATAGCCTCTGAATACTCATCTAATAAATATGCCAACGAATTAGAATCAACATTATCAACTGTACTTGCTCCAAGATAAAGAGGAGTAGCTCCTGAATACCCACTAATTAATTCTTGATTATCATTTCCATAATATGTCCAAACATCACCACTTATATCACTAGGAAATCCAAAATACAAAAATACCCTAGCTGTAAGTGCAACATTAAGTATATTCATTCCTGTCCCTCCAAACACTTCTTTTGCAACAGTTGTTGCAAATACAGTAGCAAGAGCAACCTGCCAAAGTGGTATTCCAGGAGGCATAATAAGTGGAATTAACATACCAGTAACAAGAAAACCCTCATTAATTGGATGTCTTCTTATCGTTGAAAATATAACTTCCACTATTCCTCCAGCTGTATAAGAAACAAGGACTACAGGAAGAACAACCTTAGAACCAAAAATAATTTTCTCTAAAAAAGATACGCTTGATCCATTTGCAAGAAAATGCTGATGTCCAACATTCCAAATACCAAAGAGAAGGCATGGAATCATGGCAATTACAACAGTCATCATAAGTCTCTTTAAATCAATCACATCCTTAACCTGAACACCTTTTTTAGATGTTACATGATCAGGAACAAAAAGAAAAGTTTCCAAAGCCTCAAATAAGTAATAACCTTTCTCAAATTTTCCACCTTTTTGAAATAATGGTTTCTGACTATCAAAAATTTTTCTTAGTAATTTCATTTAGCTATCTTTTAATAGATTTAATCCTTTTCTAAGTAGTTTCTGTAAATCATTTTTTGAGACATCAACAAATTCACAAATAGCAACATCTTCTTCTACGAGCTCATATATTCCTAATTCCTCCATCTCATCATAATCTTCAGCAAGAATAGCCTTAAACAAATAAGTTGGTAGTATATCCATTGGAAGAACCTTACTAAAAACTCCAGTCTGAACAAAAGCTCTTAACTCACCATTCGTATTAGTATTAAGATTATACTTCTTCTTAGGATTTAAAAATGAAAATAATCCAAAAGCTCTTTGAAAACTAAGCTTATTTATAACTGGTAAAATCCAACCTAAAAATTCATGACTATTCCCTTCTGGAATAACAGTTACCATGCTATCATAGAAACCAAGGTATCCTCTACTACCTATTGAAGATCCTGTTAAAACATTTCCAGAAATAATTCTTTGGTTTCCATCCTTAATATTATTTTCAAGAATATTAATAATAGAAGTCCCTGATATACAAGAATAATATTGAGTATTTTTAACTTCAGATCCTACAAGACATATTTTTTTAGAAGCATCATAAATACCTTCTAAAAAGAATTTACCAATTTCAATTAATCCCTGAGGACTCATTGACCAAACAACATCTTCTTTATTTACAGCATCAATATGATGAATTTGTACACCGACATTACCAGATGGGTGAGGACCAGAAAATACATTATTTTCATAGCCATCAATACTAAAATGTTCAATAGAATCTTTGTTATGATTTAAATGGATCTTTCCATCAGTTAACTTACTAATTATTCTAAGACCCGATTTAATATATTCAAGGTCATCTTTATATAAAACTTCACTAGATGGTGCTAGTGGATGAGTATCAAAAAAAGATACATGAATAGCTTTTGGATTAGAATTTGGATCTGCTACTAGTCCAAATGGTCTCTGAATAATATGAGGCCATACACCAGAAAAAGTAAGGCTTTTAATTATATCTTCTTTTCTAAGTTGATCAACTTCCAAAGAAGAAAACTTTTTATTTTTTATGTATATATTTTTTTTATCAGGCAATATCCTAATCTCCTCGATTCTCCTTTTTAATCCTCTAACAACTTCAATGATTTCACCACTTACAGGTGAACAGTACATAACTTGATCACTTAATTTATCAAAAAGAATTGGCGTTCCAGCCTTAACCTCATCACCAACATTCTTAAGAAGTTTTGGTCTAGTAATACCAATAAAATCAGTGGGTTTAATAGCAAATGATGATGGAGGTTTAATGGTAGTAATTGTTTTAATAGCTTCACCAATTAGATTTATATCAAAACCCTTACTTAAATTAATTTTAAAAGACATTTATTTATTGTAAAATCAATTACATTTTGCGACAAAAATAACAAAAAATAAATCTTAAAAACCGTTTTTAGTATTCATTTTTAAATTATAAGTTTTTAACCAAATTTTTCGTAAACTAAAGTCTTTATTTTTTCTATTTGATCATCTAATTTTAAGAAACTAGTGTCTACATAATATGCATCATCTACCTTAAGCAATGGACTATCCTCCCTACTAGAATCTTTCTCGTCTCTATCTTTAAGGTTATCACTAACTTGATCAAGGGTAATATCTGGGTTTAATATTTTCATTTCCTCGTATCTCCTTCTTGCCCTAACATCTAATGATGCAGTCATAAAAACTTTAATTTCTGCTTGAGGAAAAACTACTGTGGTAATATCTCTTCCCTCTACAACTATTTTTTTATTAAGACCCATTTTTTTTTGAATGTTAACTAAGAATTTTCTTACTTCAGGTATAGCACTAATCACACTAACTTTTTTTGAAATATTTTCCTTTCTTATAAGATCTTCAACACATTTTCCATTTAAAAAAATTTTCTGAATTCCAGATTTAATAACAAAATCTATAGAAATTTTTTCCAAAGAATCTTTTACCTTATTGATATCATTTATATCAACTTTATTTCTCAAAAAAAATAATGTGACAGCTCTATACATAGCACCTGAGTCAAGATATTTGTATTTAAAATGTTTAGCTAATTCTTTTGCAGTAGAACTTTTACCACATCCTGAATGTCCATCAATCGCTATAATAATATCTTTAATCATATTTTTTATTTGAAATTTTCATCCCCCTTTTATTATATTTAATCCAAATACCTTTTTTTTCATTTAAAATATAATTTCCTGTCTCAGCCACTCTACCATTTGGATAATACATCAACCAGTTACCATTAAGAAATCCATTTTTATAATTAGCCTTTGAAAATACTGAACCATTTTCAAAGTAATCAATAATTTCTCCATTCCCATTTACAAAAGATCCTTTAAAAAGTATTTCTCCTTCTACTGAGTAATAATCAGAAACAAAAAATAATTTTCCATTTTTATACTCTTCTTCCTGCTTAAGTTTTCCATTAGTATGAAACCTACCCCAAAGACCTTCTTTTAATCCATTTTTATAATTCCCAATTTCATCAAGTTTACCGAATTCATCATATAAGATCCACTGACCATTCTTGAATCCTCCCTCATATATACCTTCTGATAAGACGTTTCCAAATTTATGAAAATACTTCCATTCTCCATGCTGTAAATCATTAAGATAATGACCTATAGAATATAAATTTTCATCTTCTCTAAAAGTTGTCCAAAGACCTGATTTTAATCCAAAATTAAATTCTCCCTCTACACTTAGTGATCCATTTGGTAAATATTCATAATATACACTATCTAAGAAATCATTTTTATAATAATATTGTTTGGATAATCTTTTATTTGGATAAAACTCTTTATATAATCCATTTTTTATTCCTAACACATAATATTCTATTTTCTGAATATTTCCATTTTCATAGTAATACTCCCATTTTAAATTTTCTAAATCATCTTTATAACTCTTTCTAAAAGATAATGAACCCCAAATATTATACTCTTCCCATATACTATCTTTTAATCCCTTATTATAATATCCTTCAAGTGCAATTCTTCCATTATAGTAAAACTCTAAATATCTTCCATTTAATTTATTGTTAATATAGTTAGCCTCTGAAACCTTCTTACCAAACTCATCATATGTTACTAATATTCCACTTAATTCTCCCTTAAAATTATAATTTGATACTTCCTTTATTTTTCCACTTGGAAAATAGTAATTCCACTGCTTATACCTTTTGCCCTCTAAAAGTTCTCCTTCTGTCTCTATTATTCCATCAGAATAAAATGTCTTCCAAGTATTGTTCTGAACATTATTTTCAAAATATCCAGCAGACTTTATCTGACCGTTATTATAATACTCAACAAAAAGACCATCTAAATTTCCATCATCATTGTACGTATAATTAGAATTTAATTCACCACTTTCAAAAAACACATACCATTTGCCAATAGCTTTAATACCATCAAATTTTCCTTTTATTCTAATATTTCCCAGAGAATCTTTAGATATATATGTTCCATCCTGACTTTTTTCCCCTGTTTTATAAATACTAATAATATAAGGATCACTAATAGGAATGAATAATGTCTGAGAATAAGTAATTGAAGAAAACAAAAAAATAAATATAAAAAATATTCTTTGCGAAATTTCAATCATATTCTCTAAAATATTTACCATTTTATAAGTGCAGATGCCCATGTAAAACCACTTCCAAAAGCAGCCAAACAAAGGATATCCCCACTTTTTAATTTATCGTCTAATATTGCCTCTTTTAGTGCAATGGGTATAGAAGCTGCAGTTGTATTTCCATATTTTACTATATTATTAAATACCTTATCATTTGATAATCCAAGACGTTTTTGAATGAATTGACTAATTCTTAAATTTGCCTGATGAGGAATAAGTAACGATATATCTTCTTTTTTTAATTTATTATAATTCAACGCCTCCATAATCACTTGCTCAAAACGAACTACAGCATTTTTAAAAACAAAATTTCCATTCATATACGGAGAATAACTTGATCCATCTTCATTCTCATCGTTTCTTATTTTATCAACCCAGTGAGTTGTAGATGGACTTATTACAGCAAGCTCTTCAGCATAAGCACCTTCAGAATGTAAATGAGTTGATAGAATTCCTGAAAAAGAAGTTTTATTTGCTTGAAGGACAACTGCTCCAGCACCATCACCAAAAATAACAGAAACACCTCTTCCTCTAGGTGATTTATCTAATCCTCCAGAATGCACTTCACTTCCAACTACAAGTATATTTTTATACATACCAGATTTAATATATTGATCAGCAACAGAAAGAGCATAAATAAACCCTGAACACTGATTTCTGACATCTAATGCACCTATTTCTTTTATTTTAAGATTTCTTTGTAATAAAACACCCGAACCAGGAAAAAAATAATCAGGACTTAGTGTAGCAAAAATTATAAAATCTATATCATCTTTATTCATATTAGCATCAGATAAAGCATCCTTAGCAGCATATGTTCCCATCAAAGAGGTAGATAATTTACTATCTTCCTTTATCCACCGTCTTTCCTTAATTCCAGTTCTCTCTCTAATCCATTCATCACTTGTATCCATACTTTCTTCTAAATCTTTATTAGAAACAACATTATCAGGTAAATAATATCCTACACCTACAATTTTAGATTTTATCATGACCAAAAATAGTTTATTTACTTTTAATCAAAAAGAGAATAGTTTCCATATTGATTAATACTTTTTCTAGGTTGTATCAAAGAATCATTATTAAGTTTCACATTTTGAAAATAAGGAGAAACAATATAATTCTTATAATCTTGAATCTTAAGAACAGACAAAAAAGGTAAAATTTTATTTATTGAACTTTTTTTATCAAACCAAATATCAAAATATCTCATATCAAATTCTAATGGTAATTTTGATGTAAAAGGTTTCCAATCACTAGAAGAATTTGAAGTCAAAAATGAAAAATAATAAAAATTATTACCTGAAAAATCCTCATATTTTTCTCTGATTCCTGCACAGTATATCAATTTATTTTTTATGTATTTAAAATAATAAGGTATTTTTTCTGACTTATTTATTTTCTTCCAAAAATAAAAACCATCACAAGGAATAAGACACCTATCAAATTTAAAAGTATTTAAAAGCATATTACTTTTTTTTACTTTTGATACCTCTACATTAATAAGTCTTACAGCTGGAGGATTATTTTTTGTTATTACTTTTGTAGATCCCCAATAAACGTATGATACTTTTTTATTTTCACCAAACGTTATAATTGGTAATTTTTGAGTAGGATTTGCATTATAATTAGGTTTAATATTATCAATATCTATTTCAAAAGAACTTGAAATAAAAGAAGAATTTATAAGAGTATATCTATCAATCATAGATTAAAATTAATAATTTTCTTTAGTTAAATCCTTTAAATAAAAATTTGGAATTAAATTTGGGGAAATAGTAAATATGGCAGAAATAATCAGAATGCCTAAAATGAGTGATACAATGGAAGAAGGTATCATTTCAAGTTGGCTCAAAAAAGTAGGTGATAAAGTCAATTCAGGTGATATTCTTGCAGAAGTAGAAACAGATAAAGCAACGATGGAACTTGAATCTTATGATGATGGTATTTTGCTGCACATAGGAGTAAAAAATGGAGAATCTGTTCCAGTAAATAATGTAATTGCTATAATTGGTGAAAAAGGTGAAAATATAAAAGAAATTCTAAAAAAAGAAGAAGCAAAAGAAGAAGAAACAAAAGAAGAAGAAACAAAAGAAGAAGAAACAATAACAATTCCTGAAATAGATGATATATCTAAAGATAAAAGACTTAAAGCTTCACCTTTAGCAAAAAAAATTGCTGAAGAAAAAGGAATAAATCTTACAAATGTTAAAGGTTCTGGTGATGGTGGTAGAATTATTAAAAAAGATATAGAAGAAAACACAGAAATTATAAGTTCTCAAAATTCTACTGATATAATATTACCTAAAACCATAGGTGAAGAATCTTTTGATGAAATTCCGATTTCTCAAATGAGAAAAACTATTTCCAAAAGATTATCAGAAAGTAAATTTTCTTCTCCTCATTTTTATATAACAATGGAAATAAATATGGAAAACTGTATTAAAGGAAGAAAAAAAATAAATGAAACTTCAAAAGTTAAAATATCTTTTAACGACATAATTATTAAAGCAACAGCTGCAGCATTAAGAAAACATCCTATAATTAATTCAAGTTATTTAGAAGATAAAATAAGAACAAATCATCATATTCATATTGGAGTTGCGGTTGCAGTAAAAGATGGATTACTTGTTCCAATAATTAAATTTGCAGATAATAAATCTTTATCTCATATTTCACTTGAAGTAAAAAATTTAGCAAATAGAGCAAAAAACAAAAATCTACAACCAAGTGATTGGGAAGGAAATACTTTCACCATATCAAATCTTGGAATGTTTGGAATTGATGAATTTACAGCTATAATTAATCCTAATGATTCTTGCATATTAGCTGTTGGAGGAATAAAAAATACACCAATAATAAAAAATGGTGAAATTGTACCTGGAAATTTAATGAAAGTTACTTTATCTTGTGATCATAGAATTGTTGATGGTGCATCAGGATCGGCATTTCTTCAAACACTTAAAGAATTAATTGAAGACCCAATAAAAATTTTAGTTTAATATGAAAAATATGAAATCCACTACAGTATGTGCCGTTTTAAATAAAAATAAAATAGCAATTGGAGCCGATGGTCAAGCAACAATGGGAAATACAATTGTAAAAAGTAAAGTTAAAAAAATCAGAGTATTGCAAGAAGGTAAAATACTTGCAGGATTTGCTGGTTCAACAGCAGATGCATTTACTTTAATAGATCGGTTCGAAGAAAAATTAAATAAATATGGTGGAAACATGAAAAGATCTGCAATTGAACTTGCAAAAGACTGGAGAATGGATAGATATTTAAGAAGATTAGAAGCAATGATGATTGTTGCAAATAAATCTCAAATACTTATTGTTTCAGGAACTGGAGATGTTCTCGAACCTGATAATGGAATAGCAACTATTGGATCAGGTAGCATGTATGCCCAAGCTGCTGCAGTTGCACTTAAAGAAAATAATCCTAAATTATCTGCTGAAGAAATTGTAAAAAAAAGCCTCACAATTGCAGCAGACATTTGTATTTATACTAATCATAACATAATTATTGAAAAAATAGGATAATTATAATTTTATATAGTATTCAATTTTCTATTGTAATGGAACCAGCACCATTTGTAGCTTCCCAAAAATTATAAAGACTTGTACCATCATCTCCTTTTTTAGAAAACCATTCAGCAGTAGCATCTACCCTATTCCATTCTTCATCAGTCAATGGATTATCTGTAAGTACAACTATTAATAATTTAAAATCTTTTTGTGAATTGCCACTAGAAGGAACTCTTGCACCTAACTGATTTTCTAAAGATTCAGGGGTATATGTAGTCCTAGTTGAAGCAGTAAAATCGTAAGCTGTCAGACTAGTTGTAAAGGATGTTATATCCGTAAACATATCAAAGTTTGAAACAGAGGAGATAGGTATCATACCCATGAGGTATAATTCTAATTCATTATATGGAATTCCATTACCACCATTCGCATTTGGTGCAAAAGGTTCGACAGTATATAAATTATTCCCATGTTCTATTAAAGAACTTTGTTTAAAACCACCTAGTTGTCCTTTTGTACTTCCTCCTGTAAATCCCCAATGACTTCCATATTCAAATGAAGATATATTTGATCCAGGAGCATTTACACTATGAGTTGCAAGTGCAAAATTTGCCCAACTATGTGCTACTTCATGAAGTGCGGGTCCATATTTTAAATATTCTAACGCAGTTAATTCCATCACAGCTGTTAGTTTACCTGAAGAACCATAATCAGCAGAATTATCATAAATGTTTTTTCCTATTCCCTCAACGTCATTAGAAACTCCAATCAAACTACCATAATATGAAGGAGATGAAGGTTTATCAAGTTCATTCAACACTAAAAAAATAAAATCATATTTATCTGGAAATTTTTTGTAAATATCTTGAAAAAGGGCATGTCTTTTTTCTGTGTTATAAAAGTCAGTATTATTTAACCAACTATTATATTCATTTGCACTCATAAGTAAAGAAGAGACTCTATTATTAGCATGTAATTCAAACTCATGTAAAGTATCTCCATCTGGATAAGGTAGTATTTCATCTTCATCCTTTGAACATGACAATACTATTAATAGTATAAATAAATAGAAAATTATTTTTTTCATAAATACTGCATTTTATTTAATTACAACTCCCTAATCCAAATATTTCTATAGCTTACAGGATTACTATGATCCTGAAGTTTAATTGGCAATTTAGATGGATGAGCCTTATATTCTGGATATCCAATAAATTTTACATATCCCTGAATCTGAACATTATTTTGAACTAATACTCCATTATGAAATACTGTTAAATAAGCATGTTTGACCAATCGACCATCACCATCAAATATAGGAGCAGTAAATATAATATCATAACTCTGCCACTCACCAGGTTTTTTTGAAGCATTCACAAGAGGCATATGTTGTTTATATACACTTGCTGCCTGTCCATTTGAATACGTTCTATTATTGTAGGAATCAAGAACTTGGACTTCATAACCCGTATCCCCAAGTTTTGTATTTTCCATGAAATATACTCCACTATTTCCTCTACCTTGACCTTCACTCTCAATAATGGAAGGACTTCTCCATTCAACGTGTAACTGACAACTACCAAAAGATTGTTTAGTTAAAATATCTCCTGAACCAGGTTTAACAGTAAAATACCCATCCTGTACAGACCATTTAGCATCCTCTCCTGTTTTATGTACCCAACTATCCAAATTTGAACCATCAAACAATATGATTGCATCTGAAGGAGCTTCACTATTAGTATTACCTGGAATAATACTCATTGGTTCAGGCTCCCAAATTTCAGTTATTTTCCATATTTCCCCTTTTAATTTACTTAAATCTGGTTGAGCAACAAGATTGAATGGAATAATTAAAATTGAAAACATTCCAATAAGAGTTAATAAATTTTTTAGTATTTTCATTTTTGTTATTTAATTAATAATAAGTTTTTCTTTCGAAGAATTCTCTCCTTGAATAATTTCTATATGGTAATCACCTTTTTTAAGGTATATAATTCCATTATCAGTTGTACTTTTTTTCTTAGTATCAACTGAAAGATCATAATTGATAAAATTCAAGCCCATGTTAGCATCAAAATCTATTGACTTCTTGATTACATCATCTTTATAAATTATAATTTCTGTTTTTCCTTCAAGTTTAGAGTAAAATACTAATTCTAAATTAGGAGTTAAATAATTTGATCCCCATCCCCTACTTCCCCATCGTGGATTAAATTTTAGTTTATCTACCTTGAATAAATGTAAGTTTTTTATTAAAATTTTTTCATTAAGCATTTGCAGATGTTTAACACCAGCAACATAAATTGATCTTCCATGAGTCCCTACAACAAGATCTTTTTCTCTTGGATGAATCACTAAATCATGAACTGGTGAATTAGAAAGACCTGAACTAAAAGCAAAAAATTTATTTCCATAATCTAATGAAGCATATACTCCATGATCAGTACCAACATAAACCAATTTTTCATTTTCAAGATCTTCTATAATCACGTTTACAGGTTCCTTTGGTAGATTGTGACCTATCTTACTCCAGTTTGTTCCATAATCATCTGAAACATATATCATCGCATCAAAATTATCCCACCTATAGCCATTTAAAGATACATAAACTCTATTTTGATGAAAATTAGAAGGATATATGCCACTCACCCACATTTTTTCTGGAAGAGAACCAGAAATATTTTTCCATGAAAAGCCACCATCCTTACTAACATGAATTAAACCATCATCACTTCCAACATAAATTAATCCATATCTAATTGAAGATTCAATAATCGTAGTCAAAGTTCCATAACTAACATTTCCCTTTATACCACCATTTGTCAAATCACCAGATAAAGTTTCAAAATTATTTCCTTGATCTAAAGACCTATGGAATTTATTAGATCCCATATAAAGAATATCTTGATTATGTCTAGACAAATAAATTGGAGTTTCCCAATTCCATCTATATGGTCTCTCACCTAACTTATGGCTAGGAGTAATTCTTTTTCTTTCACCTGTTCTTGTATTAACTCTAGAATAATTTCCAAATTGTGATCCTGTATAAACCGTTTCATTATCTCTTAAATCAACCTCTGTCTGCATACCATCTCCTCCATAAATAGATTTCCATGGATAACTCCCAGAACTATGCCATCTTAAACTTGCCACATAGTTAGATGGACCCATCCACACACCATTATCTTGAAATCCACCATAAACATTATAAGGTGTTTTCATATCCACATTAATATCATAAAATTGCCCTACTGATGTGCTATTATATTTTAACCAATTTTCTCCGTCATCATATGAAATATTCAAACCACCATCATTACCTGCTATAAGATGGCCAGATCTATTAGGATTTACCCACAAAGCTTGATGATCACCATGCATATTATCAAAGTCTATAGATTCCCATGTCTTTCCAAAATCAATAGATTTCAAAAGAGGAACACCCAATACGTATAATTTTGCTGGATCTTGAGGATCTACCCTAATTTCTCCAAAATAATAACCATAAGAGAAGTAGAGAATATTTAACTCATCCTCATTTACCTTCTTCCATGTTACTCCAGAATCTTCAGAAGAATAAACTTCAGCACCTATTACTGGAGTATCAAATAACATAGAATTTGAATCCTCAAGGTATTCTACTAGAGCATAAGGTGATATCATTCCATTTCTAACAAGTTCTTTTACTTTAATAGCATTATAATCTCTAGGGAACCTATTTTGCTTTAAAAATGCATCCAAATCCTTATCTGATATCTTTAAAAAATCTTCTTCAGAAATTTCTCTAAATGAATCTTTAGTTAATCCTTCATTACTTACATCTTCATCTTTTGGTTTTCTATCTTGATTATCTAAAATAGCATAGATAATATTTGGACTAGCAATAGAAATATCAAGTCCTATTCTACCTGTACCCCTAGTATCAGGAAAACCACTTGTACCACCTGAAACTTCTAACCAAGAAGATCCTCCATCAACTGATTTATATATTCCAGAACCTATCCCTGAACCATCAAAATCCCAAGCTTTTCTATCTTTTTCCCACATTGCTGAATACAAAATATCAGGATTACTTGGATCAATCACTATATCAATAGCTCCAGTCCTATTATTAACAAATAAAGTTTTATTCCATGTCTTACCCGCATCTATAGACTTATATACACCCCTATCTGAATTTTCCGAATATAAATGACCCAAAGAAGCAACCCATATAATATCTGAATTATCAGGATGAAGAACTATTCTTCCAATATGATGTGAATCATCAAGGCCTAAATGCTCCCAATTTTTTCCTCCATTAGAAGATTTATAAATCCCATTTCCGGAATAAGAAGATCTACTTGAATTCTTTTCACCTGTGCCCACATAAATTATATCCTTTTCCCAATCAACCTCAATATCTCCTATTGTTATCACGATCTGATTATCAAAAATGGGGTTAAAGCTATTTCCATTATTTGTAGTTTCCCATAATCCCCCAGTTGCATATGCAACATAAAAATGAGATGGATTTTTTGGGTTAACTGCCAAATCAGTTACTCTGCCACTCATAACTGTAGGACCTATATTTCTGAAACTAATATTTTTTACTATTGAATTCTCCTCTAAAGAGATTCTCTTTAAATAACCTTCCAACCTTTCTGAAGATAAAGTAGACTTAGGAAATAAGGATTTTTTCTTTTTCTTTTGGGAAAATCCATTACTAAAAATAAATAAAAAAATAAAAATTATATTGAGAAATTTTATCATAGGTTTTGGTTTGGTTGTTCAATAATAAATTATAATTTAGAAACAAAAATAATATTTTGCAATTATTCTATATACCCAATATAAAATCAAACATACTTCTTAAAGATGAATTCATCCACTGTATAAAAGTTTTGAGACATAAAGTTAAAGATGTTATAAATGTTACGGATGGGAAAGGCAATATTTATAGTGCAAAAATTGTAGACATATCTAAATATAAATGTACAATACAAATCATTTCTTCCATTAAAAAAATTTTACGAAAAAAAAATATTCATCTTGTAATAGCACCAACAAAAAGTTTTAATAGAATGGAATGGATGATTGAAAAATTAACAGAAATAGGAATTTCTGAAATTTCATTTGTTTATTCAAAAAATTCAGAAAGAAAAAAAATTAATTTAAAAAGATTAGAAAAAAAATCTATTTCAGCAATGAAACAGTCTAATTCAGCCTTAAAACCAGTAATTAATGAAATTATTTCATTTAAAGATTTTCTAAATAAAAACCTAAAATACAAAGAGAAGTTTATAGCACACATAGAAGCTAAAAAACTATTAAAAGACTCCAGAAAATATGGAGATGAATCTATAATAATTATTGGACCAGAAGGTGATTTTTCTAAAGAAGAAATTCATTTAGCCAAAAATCATAAATTTAAAGATATTTTCTTAGGAAAAAATATCTTAAGAACTGAAACAGCTGGATTA
>JAYZHG010000106.1:0-23862 GCA_036166735.1 Bacteroidota bacterium
AGAATTTAATATTTTATCTAAATTTCTTTCAAATAATATTTTATTTGATATATATATAATAGAATAATCTGATTCAGATATGGAATTTTTGTATGTAGGTAAAAATTTTTTGTTTAGACTACTCGAGCTATGAAGTTCATATATGCTTAACAATTTTTTTTTATATTGATTTTTTACTGCATTAATAGTTGATTTAAGTTTTGATGGAGAATGTGCAAAATCTTTAAATATTTTTTTGTTTGATTTATCGTGTAAAATTTCAAGTCTTTGATGGGGTAATTTGAATGTTTTTATAGCTTTATAGAAAAGCTTGTTCCCAATTCCTAATTGATTTAAAACTTTTTTAGCTCCTGCTAAATTTTGCATGTTATGTTTACCGAATATTTTAATTGGAATTTTTTTATTTTCATATATTAATAATGTTTTTCCATATTTTTTAACAAATGGTAATTCATTATATGGTATTTTATTTATGTTTTCATCAATATCATTTTCTAAAATGTTTTTTATATTTTCATCATTTTCATTATAAATTATTTCACCAGCTTTTGGTGTTATTTTTATTAGATTTTCAAATTGTTTTAAATATTTTTTAAACGTATTAAATACGTTAAAGTGATCCCATTCAATTCCACTTATTAGAACTATATGATGGTTATAGTTTAAGAATTTTGGTTTTTTATCAAGTGGACTAGTTAAGTATTCGTCACCCTCTATAATTATAATTGGACTATTAGATAATTTAATATTTTTATCAAAACCATTAACCTTGGCACCTACTAAGTAATCAAAATCTTTTTTATAGAATTTAAGGACATGCATTATTATCGAAGTAATTGTTGTTTTACCGTGACTTCCAGCTATTACAATTCTTTGTTTATTTTTTGATAAGTTTTGTATGTATTCTGGGTAAGAAAAAACAGGTATCTTTAATTTTTTAGCTTCTTTTAATTCAATGTTGTTATTTTTTGTATGCATACCTATTATAACAAAGTCTAGATTATTTTTTATGTTATGTTTATAGTACCCAAGTTTTTCAGGTAGAATATTATGAATTTTAAGATTTTTTCTTGCAGGATCATAGATTTTATCATCACTACCAGTTATAAAATTTCCATTTAATTTTAGATTTATAGCCAAATCATGCATTATGCTACCTCCTATGGAAATTATGTGAATTTTTTTTGGTTTTATTTTTTGCATCTATTTCAAAATTATATATAATTAATAGTCACACAAATTATTATGAATACTTTCTGTTTGTTGATAATATATGGATAATTATAAATTTTATTTTCTTTGGAATTTATATTTTTAAGTAGGTTTGTTTAAATATTAAATAATTGAAAAATAACCCTAGAATAATTTCAAAAATAAGTAGAGAAAATTTAGGTTTATCTAAGAAGGTAGATCTAGGAAAACTTCCTCCTCAAGCATTAGATTTGGAACAGTCTGTTTTAGGGGCACTTATGATTGAGAGGCAGGCATTAACTGATGTGATAGATATTCTTAAACCTAATAATTTTTATAAGGATTCTCACAAAGAAATTTATCAAGCAATTATTGATTTATTTAATAATTCAGAACCAGTTGATTTATTAACCGTAACAAATCAATTAAAGAAAAATGGAAAGTTAGATTTCGTAGGTGGTTCTTATTATGTTTCCCAACTCACTACTCGTGTAAATTCAGCATCAAATATTGAATTTCATTCTAGAATTATTTTAGAGCAATCTATTAAAAGACAACTAATTGAAGTTTCTGGAGAAGTACAAAAAGAAGCTTATGAGGATACTACTGATGTTTTTGATTTATTGGATAATACAGAACAATCTTTATTTGATATATCAGAATCTCATGTAAGAAAAAATTATGATCAAGTAAAAAATTTAATGAAAGAAGCAATTGATGAACTTGAATCTAAGAAAACAAAAAAAGATGGTATTACCGGTGTTCCTTCTGGATTTATTGATTTAGATAATATTACTTCAGGTTGGCAACCATCTGATTTAATTATAATAGCAGGTAGACCATCTATGGGAAAAACTGCTCTTGTATTATCAATGATAAGAAATGCTGCCATTGATCATGATATGCCAATGGCACTTTTTTCTTTAGAGATGTCGTCTTTACAAATTGTTAATAGATTAATATCTGCAGAAGCAGAGTTAGATAGTGATAAAATTAAAAAAGGCAATTTAAAAGATTATGAATGGCAACAACTTTTACATAAAACTGATCGGTTAAATAATGCTAAAATATTTATAGATGATTCACCTGCATTAAGTATTTTAGAGTTAAGGGCAAAATCTAGAAGATTAAAATCTCAGCATGGTATTAAATGTATTATAGTAGATTATTTGCAATTAATGTCTGGTGAGTATGGTAAAACTTCTGGAAACAGAGAACAAGAGATAGCATCAATTTCAAGATCTTTAAAAGCAGTTGCAAAGGAATTAAATATACCTGTGATAGCACTTTCTCAATTAAGTAGAGCAGTTGAAACAAGGGGTGGAGATAAAAGACCTGTTTTATCTGATTTGAGAGAATCTGGTTCAATTGAGCAAGATGCAGATATGGTATTATTTGTATATAGGGCAGATAGATATGATATAACTGAAGATGAAGATGGAAATTTGACTGCTGGTATTGCAGAGTTGTTACTTAGAAAAAATAGAAATGGACCAACTGGTAAAGTCAAATTAAAGTTTATAGAAAGATATGCTAAATTTGCTGACTTTTCTACCTTGGATAATAGAGAAGTTAGTAAGTTTAAGAGTAAGGCAAATAATAATCAAAAAACAAGTGATGATCCTTTTTAAAATATTATGAATATTTTAATATGTATTTCGTGTGTTCCAGATACAACTTCTACTATATCATTTGTAAATGACGATAAAAAATTTAACTCAAATGGTGTTCAGTATATTATAGGTCCATATGAGGATTATGCTTTGGCCAGAGCTGTTGAACTTAAAGAAAAAGATAATAGCATAAATATTTCAGTTTTAAATGTTGGCCTTGAAAGAAATGATCCTCTTTTAAGAAAAGCTTTAGCTATAGGTGCAGATGATGCTTATAGAATTGATGTTTTTCCTAATGATTCATTATTTGTTGCTCATCAGATATCTAGTTTTATTAATGAGAATCCTTTTGATATAATTTTGATGGGTAAAGAATCTATAGATTTTAATGCAGGTCAGGTTCATCACATTACTGGTTCATTATTAGGTATTCCTTCATTGTCTCCTGTTACTCAATTAGATTTAAATTCTAATAAAAATAAAATTCTTATAAAAAAAGAAATAGATAATGGTATAGAGACTTTAGAAGTTGTTTTACCTGCAGTACTTGGTTGTCAGGAGCCAATTGCTGAGTGGAAAATTCCCAATATGAGAGGAATAATGAATGCAAGAACAAAACCTCTTAAAGTCATTGATCAATTTGAGTGTGGTTCTAAAATTAATTATAAAAAATATAGCTTACCTGAAAAAAAAGATAATTTAATAATTATAGATGAAAATAATATTAATGAATTGGTAGTTGCTTTAAAATTAAAAAACTTGTGATATGTCTGTTTTAGTGTTTTTGGAATTTAATGATAATGAATTAAAAGTAACTTCAAAACAGGCTTTAACATATGCTAATGGTATAAATAAAAATGTTTATGCTATTTCGCAATCGAAAATTAGTAATGATGTAATGGAATCTTTAGGTAAATTTGGAGTATCAATTTTTTTAATTAATACTGTAGATTTTCAAGAAAATAATATTTTAAAATGCATTATTCCAACCATTGAGGAATTTAAAATCAATTGTGTCATTTTTCCAAAAACAAATTCATTTTCATATTTATCTTCTATATTATCTACTAAGTTGAATTTTCCTTTAATAAATAATGTGAATTCTGTAGCTAGATTTGAAAATAAAATTTGTTTAAAAAGCACAATTTTTTCCGGTAAAGCTGAGGTTGATATTGAAATAGATTCGAATTCTTGTATTTTAGTTTTAAACAAAAATATTATAAACAGTGTTTCTTATAAGAAATCTGTTGAAATAAAAAATCTTATTAATAAAAATGATAATTCTTTATCTAACAATGTAGTATCATTAAGGAAAGAAAAACTTGAAGGTGATATTCTTCTTAGTGATGCGGATATAGTTGTTTCTGCTGGAAGAGGATTAAAAGGACCTGAAAATTGGAAAATGATTGAAAAATTGGCAAAAATATTAAATGCTGGAACAGCATGTAGTAAACCTGTTTCTGATGCAGGATGGAGACCGCATCATGAACATGTTGGTCAGACTGGATTGAAAATATCTCCAAATATTTATATTGCAGTAGGAATTTCTGGAGCCATTCAGCATTTAGCTGGAGTTAATTCTTCAAAAATTATTGTTGTGATTAATAATGATCCAGAAGCTCCTTTTTTTAAGCATGCTGATTATGGTATTATAGGAGATGCTTTTGATGTAATTCCAAAATTTATTGATGCTTTAAAATAATGTTAAATGAAAAAAATAAAACTTGAAATTTTAGGATTATCATCAAGTGTAGATTCTCAGTCTGGTTCTTTTGCTTTAGTTTTAAAAGAAACGAATGGTGATAGAAGACTTCCAATAATCATTGGTATGTTTGAAGCTCAATCAATAGCCATGGAGATAGAAAAAATTGTACCTAATCGACCGATGACTCATGATCTTTTTAAATCTTTATCTTCTAAGTTAAATTTTTCAGTAACAGAGGTTATTATTACTGATATTAAAGAGGGTGTTTTTTTTTCAAAAATATTTTTTTCAGACTCTAAAAAAAATGTTTCAATAGAGGCAAGACCATCTGATGCAATTGCAATTGCAATTAGATTTGGAGTTAATGTTTATACTAATGATAAAGTTATGAGAGATGCTGGCATACTATTTGATGAAGTTAATGTTGATAATAAAGTAGATAAACAATCAAAAGTTAAAACTTTAAGTGATATGACAATATCAGAACTTAATAATTCTTTAGATTTATCAATTAATGATGAAAATTATGAATTTGCTGCAAGGATTAGAGATGAAATTAAAAAAAGAAATTAATGGATTTTGTTAGGTTTGTTTTTGGTATTATTTTTATTATTTCAATTGCTTATTTTTTTTCAAATGATAAAAGAAATATAAATTGGAAACTAATTTTTTCAGGGCTTTTACTTCAAATTATTTTTGCTATATTAATATCTAATGTTCTTTTCATTGAGAATATTTTTAAAACAATTAGTGAATTTTTTGTTTTATTAATTGGCTTTGCTAAAGAAGGTACTTTGTTTCTTTTTCCTAATGCAGAATTTTCGGGATTTGCTTTTAGTGCTTTACCTGTAGTGATTTTATTTTCAGCATTAAGTTCAGTTTTATATTATTTAGGAGTTTTGCAATACATTGTAAAATCTATTGCTTGGATTATGTCTAAAACAATGAAATTATCAGGAGCTGAGTCTTTATCTGCAGCAGGAAATATTTTTATGGGTCAAACAGAAGCACCTTTATTAGTAAAACCATATATTAAAAATATGACTAAGTCAGAATTAATGTGTTTAATGACAGGTGGAATGGCAACAATTGCTGGAGGAGTTTTTGCTGCTTATGTTGCTTTATTAGGTGGTAGTGATCCTCAAGAAAGTATAAAGTTTGCAACTATTCTATTAACAGCTTCTATAATGAATGCTCCTGCAGGAATTGTCATGGCAAAAATTTTTTATCCAGAAAATAAAGAAAAGAAAATTAATAGGAATTTAGATCTTAATAAAGAAGATTTAGGTGCTAATGCAATTGATGCATTGGCACGAGGCGCTTCAGATGGATTAAAACTTGCCTTTAATATCGCAGCCATGTTATTGGCTTTTATTGCTGTTGTCTATATGATAAATCATTTTTTAGGATATGTTGGAGAGTTTACTAATTTGAATAACATTATTCAGTTATCTACTAATGGTCAATTTGAAAAATTATCTTTAGAGTACATACTAGGTCAAATTTTTAGAATTTTTGCATTTATAATTGGAATAAATTGGAATGAGTCTGCACTAGTTGGAAGTCTTTTAGGTCAAAAATTTGTTTTAAATGAATTTATAGCTTATGTTGATTTAGCTCAAATGAAGTCGGAAAGTTTATTATCTGAAAAATCAATTATTATTTCTACTTATGCTTTGTGTGGATTTGCTAATTTTAGTTCTATTGCAATTCAGATAGGTGGTATAGGTTCAATAGCACCTAACAGACAAAAAGATTTATCAAATTTAGGATTTAGAGCATTGATTGCTGCAACTATGGCAACTCTGTTAACTGGTAATATTGCTGGTTTATTTATGACCTAGTTTTTTTATAAAAGTTTATTAAACCATTAGTGGAGCTATCTAAATTATTATTAATTTTATTAGAGTTTAAATTCTCACACACTTCATGTGATAATTCTTTTCCTAGTTCTACACCCCATTGATCATAACTGTTAATATTCCAGATACATCCTTGAACAAAAATTTTATGTTCATAAAGTGCAATTAATTTACCTAAATTATAGGGTGTTAATTTATCAAATAAAATCGTTGTCGAAGGTTTATTTCCTTCAAATGATTTTGATTTTATTATTGAATCAATATTAATACCATTATTCTTTTCTTGATTTATAGTTTTTTTAACTTCATTTTCACTTTTTCCCTCCATTAATGCTTTTGTTTGCCCGATTAAATTAGATAATAGCATTTCATGACTATTATCTATTTTATTAAGTGAATTAACAAAGCCAATAAAATCTGAAGGTATAATTTTTGTTCCTTGGTGAATTAATTGAAAGAATGCATGTTGTCCATTAGTGCCTTTATCTCCCCAAATTATGGGTCCTGTTTCATAGTTTGTTTTATTATTATTTTTAGTTATAGATTTTCCATTACTTTCCATGTCAGCTTGTTGTAAGTAATTTGGAAATAATTTTAGATATTCATCATAAGGAAAAATTGCATGAGTTTCGTAATTATGAAAATTATTATACCAAATACCTATGCATGCCATAATCATAGGAATATTATTTTCAAAAGGTTTTGTTCTAAAATGATTGTCCATATTTTTTGCGCCTTCAAGCATTTTATTAAAATTATTAAATCCAATTTGAATAGAAATTGGTAAGCCTACTGGAGACCATAATGAATATCTTCCACCTACCCAGTTCCAAATAGGAAAAATGTTTTCTTCATTTATGCCAAATTCCTTAGCTTTTTTTACATTTCTTGTAACTCCGAAAAAATGTTTATCAAGATTATTATTAGATGATTTATCTAAAAACCATTTTTTAGCTATTGTAGCATTAGTTAACGTTTCTATAGTTCCAAATGATTTTGAGGATATAATAAAAATACTTTCTTTGGCGTTTAAATCTCTTAATGTTTCTTTTAGATTTGTTGGATCAATATTTGAAATAAAAAATAAATGTATTTTTCTATTGGAGTAATATTTTAATGCTTCACATGCCATTTTAGGTCCTAGATCTGAACCTCCTATGCCTATATTAATAACATTTTTTATTCTTTTCCCAGAGTAACCTAGTAGTTTTTGTGAATTAATTTTATCACTAATTTTTTTTATTTTGTTTAATGATTTTTCTACATCATTTTCATATATTTTTTTATTACTCTTTGAGTAACTACCTCTAAGTAAATAGTGCATTACAGCTCTATTTTCAGTAAAATTAATTTTTTTTCCATCAAAAAATTTTTTTATTTTTTGATTAATATTTATTTCTGTTAACAAATTTTTAAATAGAGATAAGGTTTTTTTATTAATATGATTTTTAGAATAATCAATAAGCATATTATTAAAATTCAAAGAGAAATTGTTAAATCTATTAGTATCATCTTTAAAAAGTTTATTTAATGATATGTTTTTAATTTCATTATAATGATTATTTAAACTTTTCCAGGCATTTAATTGATTTAAATCATGCATATTGTTTTGTTATTAAATTAATTTCTTTGTTTACTAGATTTTCCAAAAATTTTTTATTGTTGATCTCTTTTGAATTTAAGCTGAAATAAAATTTAATTTTTGGTTCAGTTCCCGAAGGTCTTATGATTATTGAGCTATTATTTTTAGTTATTAGTTGTATTACATTGGACTTATTTTTTATTGCTGGATTGCTCTTATTTTTCATGTAGTCAATAATTTTATTGACTTTTAGATTGTAGATATTTTTTGGTGGATTATTTCTATAATTTTCCATTATATTATGTATTGAATTTATTCCTTCAATTCCTTCTAATTTTATTGTAAATAGTTTTTCTAAATAAAATCCATATTTAGAATAAATATCATTAAGAATATCATTCAAATTTTTATTTTTAGAATTAGCCCAGTTGGCAATTTCACATATTACTGCTGAAGATATAACAGCATCTTTATCTCTAATAAAATCTCCTACCAAATACCCATAACTTTCTTCTCCTCCAGCTATGAATTTTTCATTTTTTTTCTTTTTTATTAATTCTGAAATATTTTTAAATCCTGTCAAAGTAGAATAACAATTTACTTTATAATCTGCTGCTATTTTTTCTATTAAATTGGTTGTAACAATTGTTTTTGCAATAAATCCATTAACAGGAAGTTTGTTTTTTTCTTTAAGTTTTAATAAAGTATAGTAAACAATTAAGCTTGCTAATTGATTTCCATTTAATAATTTAATTTCATCATTATCATATATTGCTACTCCAACTCTATCTCCATCAGGATCAGTTGCAAGTAATATATCTGCCTTATTTTTTTTAAGATCTTTAATTCCTTCTTTTAAAGCTTCATATTCTTCAGGATTTGGAGAATTAACAGTTGAAAAATTAGGGTCAGGTTTTTTTTGACTTTTTGTTATGATTATTTTTGAAAATCCAAATGCTTTTAATGCATTAGGAACTTGTGTTATTCCTGTACCATGAATAGGAGTATAGATAATTTTTAAATTTGAATTCAAATTATTATAGAGGGATAAGCTTTTAATTTTTTTTATATATTCTTTATCTATCTTGTCATTAAGAAGTGATATGTTTTTATTGTTTGTACTACTGTTTATTTCATTTATATTATTTAGCTTATTAATTTCATTTAATATTAATTTATCATGAGGGTTTGTAATCTGCCCTCCATCTTTCCAATATACTTTATATCCATTGTATTCCTTAGGGTTGTGAGATGCAGTAATAACTATACCACAATTGCATTTTAATTTTCTTATTGCAAAAGAGAGTTCGGGAGTAGGTCTTAATTCTGAAAATAGATATACTTTTATTTTATTAGCACTAAAAACTTCAGCAGACCATTGAGCAAACTCTTTACTGAATTTTCTATTATCATAAGCAATTGCTACACTAATATTTGATTGAAATTTTTTATTCAAATAATTTGAAAGCCCTTGTGTTGCAAAACCAATTGTATATTTATTTACTCTATTAGAACCTATTCCTATTATACCTCTCATTCCTCCAGTGCCAAATTCTAAGTTTTTATAAAAACATTCTAATAATAATTTTTGATTTTGTTTATGTAACAGTTGTCTGATTTCATTTTTTGATTTAGAATCAATATCAGAATCTAACCATTTATTTGCTTTTTTTTTACTAACCTCTAGCAAGTCGGTAAATTCTTTGTTCATATTTCTAATATCCTAGTTTCTTTTTTACTCTACTTAAAACATTATTAGCTATTACTTTTGCTTTCTTTTCTCCTAATTTTAAAAAATTATTTAAGTAATCCTCATTTTTTATTAAATCAAAGTACATTTTTCTTTGATTTTTATATTTATCTAGAATTAATTCTAATAATTCATTTTTAGCATGACCATATCCATATCCGCCTAATAAATATTTATTTTTCATTTCATCTGACTGGTTTTTTTTGGCAATAAGATTATATATTTTATATACGTTACACTGTTCAGCATTTTTAGATTCTTCTAATCCTTTGCTGTCAGTAATAATTGACATTATTTGTTTCTTTAAATCTTTTTCTTCTAAAAAAACATCAATTGTGTTATTATATGTTTTACTCATTTTTCTTCCGTCTGTTCCTGGTATTGTCATAACATTTTCATCTATTTTACAATCAGGAACAATTAATGTATCTCCAAATTGGTGATTAAAAGATTTAGCAATATCTCGTGTAATTTCTAGGTGTTGTTTTTGATCTTTTCCTACGGGAACAATATCAGCGTCATATAAAAGTATATCTGATGCCATTAGGACAGGATAAGTAAATAGACCATTATTTACGCTAGATAAATTGTTTGATTTATCTTTAAATGAGTGTGAGTTTACAAGCATTGGATATGGAGTAAAGCAGTTTAAATACCAAGTTAACTCACATACTTCTGTGATTTTAGATTGTCTATAAAAGTAATTATTTTTATAATCAAAACCCATTGCAATCCAAGCAGCTGCAATTGATAATGTATTTTTAAGTCTAATTTTTGAATCTTTGATATTAATTAGAGAATGTAGATCAGCTATAAAAAATAATGATTCATTTTCTTTTTTATTAGATAATTTAATTGAAGGTTCAATAGCACCAAGTATATTTCCAAGGTGTGGTTTTCCCGAACTTTGAATGCCTGTTAATACTCTTGCCATATTAATTATAAAATTAATTCAATTGTTTAATTGATTGACTATAAATATTTATATATTTTTGAAAATCATGAAAAAATTAATTTTAACGTTTTCATTATTACTATTCATTTTTAGTGTTTTTTCTAAATCATCTATGATAGTTTTTGAAGATTCTGAACATGATTTTGGTGAAATTCAAGAAAAAGGTGGAAAAGTTTCACATAAATTTTTGTTTAGAAATGATGGAGATGAACCATTATTAATTTTGTCTGTAAAACCTTCTTGTGGTTGTACTACTCCAAATTGGTCAAAAAATCCTATTAAACCTGGAGAAGAAGGATTTATAATTGCACAGTATAATCCTAGAGGAAGACCTGGTGTTTTTAGAAAATCTCTAAATGTTGTTACTAATCAAAGTTTTCCTGATAAGTCAAATAATAAATTTATTTATATAAAGGGTAATGTATTAAGGTAGTTTTTAGTGAATTCTATCCATTTTTATTATATTGATTTTTCAAAACAACAGAAAATGATGAAGGTTATATCTACATATAGAATATTTATATTCTTTTTTGTTATTTTTTTTATAAGTAATTCAATTTTTTCTCAAGAAAATTTTCCTATAAATGGAGTTGAAGATAATAGAGAAAATCATTATGCATTTTCAAATGCTAAAATTTTTGTTGATTATAAAACTGTTATTGAAAATGGAACTTTAATTATCAAAAATGGAAAAATTGTTTCAGTTGGTCAAAACATCTTTATTCCAAGAGGTGTTAAAGTCTTTAATTTGAATGGTAAGTATATATATCCATCATTTATTGATCTTTATACTGATTATGGAATTGTTAAAAAGAAAAGAAATAATGAAGGTGGTGAACTTTCTTATTTTATGAGATATATGAGCCCAAAAACAGAATCAGATAAATCAGGTCCATATGGTTGGAATGGAGCAATAAAGGCTGAGTATAATGTTGTTGAAAATGTTAAAGTTGATGAAAAAAAATCAAAACAATTAAGAGATATTGGATTTGGATCTGTTGTCTCCCATAATATGGATGGAATAATGAGAGGATCTGGAGCTTTGTTATTACTTTCGGATCAAGAAGAACAAGATGTTATTTTAAAAGAAAAATCATCAGCTCATTATTCTTTTACTAAGGGAACATCTGCTCAAAATTATCCTAATTCATTAATGGGTTCTGTCGCTTTGTTAAAACAATCATTTTATGATGCTGATTGGTATAAGTCTGAATTTAATAGTGGTCAAGTTAATTTGACTTTACAATCAATAAATAGTTCTAAAAATTTACCTCAAATTATAGAAGTAAGAAATAAGTTAAGAGTACTACTAGCTCAGAAAATAGGAAAAGAATTGAACATAAATTTTATTATAAAAGGTAATGGAGATGAATATCAGAGAATAAATGAAATAAAAAAAGGTTTATCAGAATTAATTGTTCCCATAAATTTTCCCTCTTCATTTAATGTAGATGATCCATTTAATAATAATAATTTGTCACTTGCTCAATTGAAACATTGGGAGATGGCTCCTTCTAATCTTTATTTTTTAGATAATAATGGAATTAATTTTTCTATAACATCAAATGGACTCAAAAATTTAAAAGATTTTAGAAAAAATTTGATTAAGGCTATATCTAGAGGAATAAGTAAGGAAAATGTTTTAAAAGCTTTAACCTATAATCCAGCTAAAATGATAAATATGTCAAATAAATTAGGTTCTATTAAAGAATCTTATGTTGCAAATTTTATTATTTCAGATGGTGACATTTTTTTAGATAAAACTAAAATTATAAGTAATTGGGTTGATGGAAATAGATATGAAGTATCAGGTTATAATAAAAATGATTTTAGCGGATCGTATCATCTTAATGTTGATAGTGATAAGATTTATTTAAAAATTTCTGGTGATATAAATAGTCCGAAAGCTATTATAAAAAACAATCAATCTGACTCTATAGAATCTAAAGCTACTTTAAAAGTAAATGGAGACAATGTCAATTTAAATTTTAAGTTAAAAAAACGAGATTTTAAACTTTCAGGTTATTATTCAAATGGTATGTTAAAGGGTAGGGGAATGGTTAATAATTTGGATTGGATAGATTGGGATGCTAAAAGTTTTGTTGTTAATGAAGATAAAAAAGCGGATGCTAAAAGGGCTAGAAAAGAAAAAAAAGAAGTTATAGGTGATGTTGTATATCCATTTGTAGAATATGGTTCTACAACATTACCTAAACAAGAGAAAATATTAATTAAAAATGCTACAGTTTGGACCTTAGAGAATGAAGGAATACTTAGCAATTCTGATGTGTTGATAGATAAAGGAAAGATAGTTTCTATTGGTAATAATATTCAGTCTGAAGATGCAAAATTAGTTGATGGTAGTGGTATGCATTTAACTCCTGGAATAATAGATGAACATTCTCATATGGCACTTTCAGGAACTAATGAGGGTTCTCAATCTGTTACTTCAGAAGTTAGAATGAAAGACGTTGTAAATTCAGAAGATGTTAATATTTATAGACAATTGGCGGGTGGGGTTACTGCTGCTCAACTTCTTCATGGATCAGCAAATCCAATTGGGGGTCAATCAGCAATAATTAAATTAAGGTGGGGGTCAAGTCCAAATGAAATGATAATAAATGAAGCAGATGAATACATAAAATTTGCACTTGGTGAAAATGTTAAAAGATCTAGGTCACCACAAAGTAGTAGGTTTCCCGATACAAGAATGGGTGTAGAACAAGTATTTGTTGATGCTTTTACTAGGGCAAAAGAATATAATAATGCATGGAAAAAATACAATTCACTTTCAAAAAAAGAAAAATTAAAATCTTCCAAACCTAGAAAAGATCTTGAACTTGATGCCTTGGCTGAAATTATAAATGGTGAAAGGTTTATAACGTGTCATTCATATGTTCAATCTGAAATTAATATGTTGATGAAAGTTGCTGAAAGTTTTGGATTTAAGGTAAATACATTTACACATATATTAGAAGGATATAAAGTTGCTGATAAAATGTCTGATCATGGAGTAGGGGCTTCAACTTTTTCTGATTGGTGGGCTTACAAAAATGAAGTTAAAGAAGCTATTCCTTATAATGCGTCTCTTATGAATTTAGCTGGAGTTGTAACTGCTATTAATTCAGATGATAGAGAAATGGCTAGGAGATTAAATCAAGAAGCAGCAAAATCTATTAAGTATGGTAATATGTCAGAAATTGATGCCCTTAAAATGGTTACTCTTAATCCAGCAAAACTTCTTCATTTAGATGATAGAATGGGAAGTATAAAAGTAGGAAAAGATGCTGATTTGGTTCTTTGGACAAATCATCCTTTATCTATTTATTCAAAACCTAAAAATACTTTTGTAGATGGAAAAATGTTATTTGATTTAGATACGGATTTAAAATTAAGAGATGAAATTAAAAATGAAAGAGCTAGAATTATCACTAAAATGAAAGGGGATAAATCAACCTCTAGTTCACGAAGAATTCCATTTAGAAGAATTGATTTTGAATTGCAATGTGATGATATTATTGATTATCAAACTTTAATTGATTTAGAAAATTAGGATGAAAAATATATTTATTTATTTGTTTTTATTGTCTTTTTTTACTTCGTATTCACAAGTACCTGAACCGGTAAAAAGTCAAAAACAACCCATTGTTCTAATAAACGGAATGATTCATGTTGGAAATGGAAGTGTTATTGAAAATGGAGCAATAGCTTTTGAAAATGGAAAAATAACATATGTTGGTAGTACTTTTAATAATACTAAATTTTCTTCACATAAAATTATAGATGTAAAAAACAAAGAAATTTATCCAGGATTAATTTTACCGAATTCTAAGGTTGGTTTAGAAGATATTTCTGCAGTTAGGGCAACACTAGATCATACAGAAATAGGAGATATTAATTCTAATATAAGATCATTAATAGCATATAATACTGATTCTGAAATGATTGCTACATTTAGATATAATGGTATTTTAATTGCTCAGGTAACTCCAGATGGAGATTTAATTACTGGAAATTCCTCTATAATGATGCTTGAAGGTTGGAATTGGGAAGATGCAGCATATAAAATTGATGATGGAATACATATTCATTGGCCAAGAAAAATTTTTCCACCAAATCCATGGAGAGGTTCAACTGATTTTAGAGAAAATCCAAATTATAAATCTGCTGTTAATGTAATAAAGAAATTTTTAATAGATTCTAGAGCTTATTTTGATGCAGCTAATCCAAAAATTAATCTTAAACTAGATGCAATGAGAGGTGTTTATAATCAATCTAAAAAAATATATATCCATGCAAATACTAGAGATCAAATTATTGAATCAGTTCAATTATTTAAAAGCAATAGTATAAATAATTTAGTATTGGTTGGTGCTGGTGATGCATATTATGCTATTGATTTTATTAAAGAAAATAATCTTCCAGTACTTTTAGAAAATTTACATAGAACACCTTCTAGAAGTCATGAGGATATAGATTTACCTTATAAGTTACCTTTTTTACTTAAAGAGCAAGGTATCTTAGTTGGCTTAACATTAAGTGAATCTCTTCATGGTTCAAGAAATTTGCCTTTTATTGCAGGGACTGCTGCTGGATATGGTTTAGGAAAGGAAGAAGCATTAAAAATGATAACTTCAAATCCTGCTAAAATATTAGGAATTGATAAGATAACTGGAACTTTAGAAGTTGGGAAAGACGCAAATATTGTAATTAGTTCTGGTGATTTGTTAGATATGATGACTAGTAATGTGGAACGTGCTTTTATTACTGGAAGAGAAATTAATTTAAAATCTAAACAACAAATTTTGTATGATAGATTTAAGAGAAAATATTCGAACTAAATTATATTGATCCTTCAATACATGTAGTATATAATCCTCCTCTTACATTATATTCTGTTGTAATTTTAATTTTATCTGTATTTAAAATTTCTTTTAAATCTAAATGTATATTCTTTGTTACTTCTTCTTGATAAATTCCTACATTTTTATAACTTATTAAATAGTATTTTAGAGCTTTAAGTTCTAAAGCTAATTCTCCTTTTGGAAAATATTCAATAGTTATTTTAGCAATATCTGGTAGGCCACTAAATGGACAAACAGCTATAAATTCTGGTGTGAATATTTTAATGTACTGATTTGTACTTTTAAATTTAAAAACTTTAAGTTCTTTTTTTTGAATAGATTTTTTACTCTCAAAATCGACAATTTTCCCTTCAGCTTTTTGACCAATATATGGGTCAATAATATTACTTTCTAATTTCATTTTATAGCCATTTATTTTTTTTTGCTTCAAAATACCCTTTTGATCTTAATAAGCTTGCAGGATTATCTAATTTACCAAATCCCCATTCATTTTTATTCTTTGATCCATTGTAATCTGTCATCGTATAGTTTATAATTATGTCTAAACATCGAAGTTCTTTGGCTAATTTCCAAATTTTTGCCTTATTAAGGTGCATTAACGGTGCATGAATTTTAATATTTTTATCATGTGCAAGGGAAATGGAATCTTTAATTGAATCAATAAATTTTTTTCTACAATCTGGGTATCCACTATAGTCAGCTTCACATACTCCAATAACTATATCATTTATATTATTATTTACAGCATATGTAGAGGCAAGAGATAAAAAAATTAAATTCCTTCCAGGAACGAATGAATTTGGTAAATTTTTATTTGATGGATGGTTAGTGTTTAGGTCTTTATTTTTATCAATTAAAGCTGAGTTAGAAAGTATTTTATTAAGCTTAATTATTTTAAATTGTATTTTTTCATTATCACATATTTTTTTTGCACATTCTAGTTCGATTATATGTCTTTGATTATAATCAAATCCAATAGCTATTAATTTATCAAATTTTGATTTTGCCCAGAATAGACATGTGGTTGAGTCCTGTCCTCCAGATAAAAGAATAAGAGCTTTTTTCATTTCTTCTCAATAACAGAGATGGCAGCTTTTTTTATTGAATTAGGAGTTAGTTTATATTTATCTAATAGTTCTAGAGGTCTACCGCTTTCTCCGAAAGAATCTTTTACTCCTACTAATTTAATTGGACATGGTAATTTTTCTGAAAGAATGCTTGCGATACTTTCACCTAGACCACCTATAACATTATGTTCTTCACATGTTACAACACATTTTGTCTTAGATACACTTTTTAGTATAGATTTAGTATCAAGAGGTTTTATAGTATGAATATTTATTATTTCAGATGATATTCCTAAGTCAAATAACTCTTTTTCTGCTTCTAGTGCTTGCCATAACATGTGTCCGGTAGCAAATATTGAAACATCTTTTCCTTCAATAAATTTTATTGCTTTTCCAATTATAAATTCGATATTTTTATCAGTAAATATTGGCCATTTTGGTCTTCCAAATCTTAAATATGCTGGACCTGTATGATTACTTAAAGCAATTGTGGCTGTTTTAGTTTGATTATAATCACAAGGGTTTATAATTGTCATTCCAGGCAGCATTTTCATCATACCTATATCTTCTAGTATTTGATGTGTAGCTCCATCTTCTCCAAGACTAATTCCAGCATGAGAAGCACATATTTTTACATTTTTTCCAGAATATGCTATGGATTGTCTTATTTGATCATATACTCTTCCAGTAGAAAAATTAGCAAATGTTCCAGTAAAAGGAATTTTACCACCGATTGTTAATCCTGCAGCAATACCTATCATATTTGCTTCAGCTACTCCTACTTGAAAAAATCTCTCAGGAAATTCGTTTTTAAAAGCATTCATTTTTAATGAACCAGTCAAGTCTGCACATAATGCTACAACGTTTTTATTTTTCCTTCCAATTTCTAAGAGACCATCACCAAAACCTGATCTAGTATCCTTTTTTTCTGTATATGTATATTCTTTTCTTTTCATTAATAATCCCCTAAAGTTTCTTTTAATTGATTTAACGCTTTTGAAAGTTCCTCATCATTTGGTGAAATTCCATGCCATTTATGGGAGTTTTCCATAAAATCTACTCCTTTCCCCATTACTGTTTTCATAATATTTACAACAGGTAGACCATTTTTTAATAATGATTTTGAATGGTTTAATACTTCAATTAAATTTTCTATATCATTACCATTGCTTTCAACAACTGACCATCCAAAAGACTTAAATTTGGCTTTTAAATTTTTTAAAGAATTGATTTCATTTACAGGACCATCAATTTGTTGGCCATTATAATCAATTGAAACTATTAAATTATCAATATTGTTATTTGCACCATACATAAATCCTTCCCATACCTGTCCTTCTTGTAGTTCACCATCACCCATAAGAGCATAAACAATATTTGAATCATTATTTAATTTTTTTGAGCTTGCAGCACCTATAGCTACAGATAGACCTTGACCAAGCGAACCTGATGCAATCCTAATTCCAGGTAATCCTTCATGTGTGGCTGGATGACCTTGTAATCTTGAATTTATTTTTCTAAAACTATTTAATTCATCTAATTTGAAATAGCCACTTCTTGCTAGTACACTATAAAAAACAGGTGAAATATGACCATTTGATAAAAAGAAAATATCTTCCCCAATACCATTCATTGAAAAAGATTTATTTCTATTCATTATGTTAAAAAATAGTGTTACAAAAAAATCTGTACAGCCTAAAGATCCTCCAGGATGACCGGATTGAACATTATGAACCATTCTCACAACATCTCTTCTAACTTGCGAGGCAATAATTCTTAATTCTGATACATTTAATTTTTTATTCATTTAATAGTATTTGGCTAGTATGCTCCTTTGTTTTTACTTTTTGAATAATATTCTCAATATTTCCTTTTTCATCTATTAAGAATGTCCATCGTGCTGTACCCATATAATTTTTTCCATACATAGTTTTTTCTATCCATGTACCATACTTCATATGAACACTTTGGTCTTCGTCTGCAATTAAATCAAAAGGTAAATTAAATTTATTAATAAATTTTTGATGTGATTTAGGTGAATCTTTGCTAATTCCTAATATAGTGTATCCATTTTTCTGTAATGTTTTATAATTATCTTTTAAGTTGCATGCCTGAGCAGTACATCCTGGAGTATTATCTCTTGGATAAAAATATAAAACTACTTTTTTACCTATAAAATCAGATAATTTTACTTTATCGCCATTTTGATTTATAGATTCAAAATCAGGTGCTTTATTTCCTATTTTAAGTGACATATTTAAATAGTTATATTATATGAGGTTTTATTGTTTGCATTATCATAAACAATAAGTACAAATTTACCTTTAAATGATTGATTAGGATTAAGTTTTTTAGAAATTATAATTTTATTTTTTAAATCATATTCAAAAAGTATCCAATTATTATTGATATTTCCCTCGTATTTATTAATTCCAGATAAATCATCTTTAATTCTAATTTTAATTTGATTTGAATTTATTTTTAGTGGAGTTATTTCTGGACCTATAGTATCATTTAAAATGGTATATTTTGATAAATTATTTGTTTTGAAACTTATACTATTGTTACTATTCCATTTTCCTCCTATAAAATTTGTATCATTTTTTAAAATTTCATAAACATAAGATTTATTTATATCGTACTTTTTTTTTGGTATTAAAGTAACTTCAATATTTTTCTTAAAAGTAGATAGATTTTTAAATTCAAAAATTTCATTGTTCTTTTTTAGCTTTTTTTTGAAGGATAAAAATAATGTGTCAAATAAACTTTTTTTACTTACATTAATTGAAAAATCATTATAATTTTTTTCATATTTTATTTCTGAAGGAATAATATCAATGAATGATAAGTCAATTACTTTATCATTTAAAATAATTTTTGAAGGTAATACTTTATTTAAATCGATGAGATAAAAATTTTTATCATGTAATGTGTATGAAGGATTTATATTTCTTATAGATTTATCAACTTCAATTTCTAAGAAATTTCTATTATTATTAGTTGAAATCTGAAGTATATTATCATAAATTTCAAAGTTTTCATATGATAAATTAACTTTATTTTTTAAGTTTTTAGTATTTGAATTATTAATGCTAAATAATATTTCTTGATTATTTTCATAAGAGTCATATATTTTAATTTTAACATTATTTACTTCTTCTTCATTAATATTTAAAATTCCTGAATGATCATTATTATGAAAATTTAACATATTTCCATCATCTTGGTATAACTTTATGTATTGTTTTCTGCTTTTTAGAAATAAATTAAAATCTATGTATTTAGCAACGTTATTAGTCTCATCATAGGTTAAATATTCTATATTGTTGTTAATAACTAGAGTGTCATTAACATACAATTCTATTTTTTTAATGCCATTTTTGTTAGATGCTCCATCTAGTTTATCATAGCACAGAATTGATATTCCAATTTTACCTTTTGCGTTAATATTTTCAATAAAATTTTTACCCTTATCACTTAAAACTTGGTATTCAAAAATTCCATATCCATTGTTTATTCTTGAGTATTTATCTAAAGTCTTGAAAGTTATTTTTTCAATAGTTGGTTTTGTATTATCTATTATTTCATTAAATTTTAATTTTAAGGGGTCATATACATTGTCTAAACTATCTCTGAGTTCAAAATGAAGGTGTGGTCCACTTGAAGAGCCGGTATTTCCTGAATAAGCTATTACTTCTCCTTTATTTATAAAGAATTTTTTTCCTGGATAAATGTTTACTGAAAAATGTTTTTTTCTATATTGATAATTTGTAACATAATCATCAATTTTTTTATTAAATCTATTTAGATGAGCATAAACAGTTTTTTTACCATCTAAATGTTTTATATATATTACTTTTCCATATCCTGATGCTGAAACTCTTATTCTTTCTATATAACCATTTTCACTTGCGTAGACAGGGTGTCCAGTTTTTCCAAAAGTTTTTATATCAATTCCCATATGGAAATGATCTCCTCTTAGTTCACCCATTGTGCCAGACAAATAATTTTGGGAATTAGTATTTATTGGAAAGAGATATTTATTTTGTGAATAAATATTTCCACAAATAAAACTAAATAATATTAGTGATAAGTAATTTTTCATTTTCAATATATGCTTCTAGCTTATCTCCTACATTTACTGGACCAACTCCTTTTGGTGTTCCTGTGAATATTAGATCTCCTTTATTTAATGTTACATATTTTGAAATATAATGTATTAAGAAGTCTATTTTATAAATCATTAATTTAGAGTTTCCGTTTTGAACTTCTTTTTTATTCTTGTAAAGGGAAAAATTTAAATTATCTATGTTTTTAAAAAAATTAATTTTTTTAAATATAGAAATTGAAGCAGAATTATCAAAGCCTTTAGATAAATCCCAAGGTAATCTTCTTTCTTTAGCTATAGATTGTATGTCTCTTGCTGTAAAGTCAATACCAATACCAATACTATCTATGTGAGTTTTAGCATCTATTTTTTTAATATTTTTTCCTTCTTTTTTTATTTTAAATACAAGTTCCACTTCATAATGTAAATCATTTGTTATAGAAGGATATTTGAATTGACTACTTTCATTCAAAGAAGTTTCTGGTTTAAAAAAAATTACAGGATTTTCAGGAATATTATTGTTTAATTCTTTTATATGATCAACATAATTTCTACCTACACATATAATGTTCATTTTTTTATATTAAATCTCCAATAATTGTTAAATCGTTGGTAGTTTTTCTTAGTCTTACAGACTTAATTTTACCAATTATATTATTATTATATGGTACTTTTACTTTTATGTAATTTTCAGTAAAGCCATTAACCCAATCATTTTTTTTACCTTTTTCAAATAAAACATTTTTTTTTAATCCTATGTTTTTATCATAAAAAAATCTTTTTTTCTTATCAGATAATATTCTTAACATTTTTGATCTTAAAGCTCTTTCATTTGTAGGTATTTTATCTTTTATTATATCAGCCCTTGTATTTACTCTTTCAGAATATGGAAAAACATGGAGATAATCAATATTTAAATTATTTATAAACTTATACGTTTCTTTAAAATCTGATTTAGATTCACCAGGGAATCCAACAATCACATCACCTCCAATGCACGCATCTGGCATTAGAGATTTTATTTTTTTTACTTTTTTTTCATATAATTCTTTTGTATATCTTCTTGACATATTTTTTAAGATTTTGTTATTTCCAGATTGTAATGGCATATGAAAATGATTCAAAAACTTATTTGATTTAGAAATTATCTTAATTATTTTATCATTTAAAAGGTTAGGTTCTATTGATGATATTCTAAATCTAATTTTTTTATTAATTTTTTCAATTGCTATTATTAAATCTGTAAATGACTCTTTTCTTTTACCATTAATAATTCCAAAATCACCAATATTAATACCACTTAAAACTATTTCTTTTGATCCTTTTGAAATTAATTCATTTATTTTATTTAGTACTTCATCAATAGTGTTAGATCTACTTTTTCCTCTAGCTAATGGAATTGTGCAGAAAGAACATTTATAATTACAGCCATCTTGAATTTTGAGAAAAGCCCTAGTCCTTTCATTAATAGAGTAGGTTGAATTAAATTTTGTTATTTCATTTATTTTTGAATGTAATATTTTCTTTTTTTTGTTATTGAAATAATTATTTATTTCAAATTTTTCTTTCATTCCGAGTACTAGGTTTACACCATTGATTTGAGAAATTTCTTTAGGTTTTAATTGTGCATAACATCCAATTATATCTATTTCTGTTTTTGGGTATTTATTTTTAATTTTTTTTATTAATTCTTTACATTTTTTATCAGCATTTTCAGTGACTGAGCATGTATTTATAACAACTTTGTTTGGATTATCATTTATGGAAATTCTTTTATACCCTTTTTGTTTGAATTTTCTTGCTATTGTTGATGTTTCTGAAAAATTAAGTTTACATCCAAATGTGTGAAATGCTACTGTATTCATAATTAAAAATCAGCCCCTAAATTAATAGAAAAATTCAGTTCTTTATTTGAATTTCTTGATAATTCAGTTGTAATGGATAAATTTTTAATAGTCACAAAATCAAAACCTATGCCAAAACTGTGAAGATATTTGTTATTTAGGGTTATGTTTTGGTTTTTGTTAGAATATTTCCATACATATCCAGAGTCAAAAAACATTTTTAAATAAATGTTTATAGGAATGTTTTTAAATTTTCTGAATTTCATTTTTTCTATATTAAAATTTTTTGAAGCAATTCTTTTTTTGATCGTATTTTTATAAATCAAATTTGAGTGTCCATGAATTAAGTATTTTTCAAAACCTCTTATGAACTCATAATAGCCTCTTAATTGATCAGTGTTTTCATAGAGATAGTATGGTTGATTTTTACTACTAAAATAAGTGGATAGATTGAAAGAGTAATAAAATTGTTTTTTAAATTCAAAATATTTTGAGTAATAAATACTTGCTTTCCATTTGTTTATATCATTAAAAATACCTAATCCTATCTTTTCAATTTGAGCATTTAATCTAAATCCATTTAATGGGTAGTTTTTAAAATTTCTAAAATCTCTATCAAATTCATAACTTATATTTAATGAATTTTTTATTTTATCTCCATAAAAATAATTGTCATTTAATAATGATAATGTATCATTCAAATTTATATTGTAGTATTCTAGTTCAAAATAGTGATAATTATAGAATGATTCTCTATGAGAATATTCAATAGAAGTGGAAAGTTCTTTTAATAAAGAATTTTTTGATTTATAAAAAATGGGAATATGATCAGTAGAATTATATTCTAAATGATTATAGTCTATATAATCAAATTTAATTTCAATACCTCCTTTTTGTTTTTTTGTTATGTATGGTATAGAGTAAGAAGTTAGAAATTGTTTAATAAAACCCAGTCTAAATAATATTTCGAATTTATCAGCTTTACCACTAATATTATAATGATAAAATCCTAATCCATAGTTTATTCTACTAAAATCATGATTAAAGTTTTCCCACCAATCACTAAAATTTCTATCTGATAGTTCAAAAATTATAATTGGTGCCCAATAAATAGATTCAAGTACATTTATTATTATGATTACGTGATTTTTTTGAATTATTTCTATTTTAAATTCTACTTCATTGAAAAGATCAGTATTTATAACTTTTCTTTTCTCTTCTTCTATAGTAGAAATAAATTTATCTTTAGATATTATAGTACCCTCTTTAAGAGTTAATTCACGAAGAATTATATTTTCTTTAGTTCTTTTATTTCCTAAT
>JAYZHG010000107.1:0-4115 GCA_036166735.1 Bacteroidota bacterium
TCCTTGATAATTAGCATTTGACCATCCACCACTAAGAAATAAATCCAGTGACCATCTTTCCTTGAATTTCCACTGATAACCAGTTGTTATACCAGTAAAAAATATGTAGCCATACTGATACAGATTATTTGAAGCATGAATTTTATTTTTAGATAATTTAAACATTCCAGCTCCAGTATGTGCTCCAAGATAAAAACCATCATTTTTTTCTTTAAAATAATATCTAAATTCTGGAAACACATAATTAAAAATGAAGGGTCTTTTTTGAAAATTTGGTTTTGAACCAAGTGTTATAGAATTCCAAAAAGACATAGTAGCATCAAATTGAAATGTTGTTTTCTCACCAATTCCAACCTCAATACCAAAACTAGGGATTGCAAATAAAGCATACGTTGCATTTCCTTTTATGTACGTTTGAGAGTGAGAAAAAAAACCAATTGATAAGAATATTAAAAGAAGAAAAAATTTTTTCATAAAAATCATTTAGTTGCATAAAGATAAGTATTAATTAAAAAAATACCATTTAAATCCAAGATCGAGAACTTTATTTTGTCCAGGATAGTAGGGCGTGACAAAATATCCTCCATATGTATCAAATTGATTAAAATGCGTCATTTTTGCAAATATTCTTAAATTTTTAACTTGCATTAAAAAGAAAATATTTGTTCTAAAATAATTTTCTAACCTAAAGCTATCTTGTATATAGTAATTTTGTATTACGGGATCATAAGCATCCCCAAAATACTTAGATCTATAGTAAATATTTATCCCAAACTGTATAGGAATTGAATTATTAAACCACTTATTAGTATAATAAATTCTTGAATAATTATGATGAGTTGGTACTTTTATAATTTCTTTGCTTGATTCACCCACAATAGAATAATAATATTCATTTTCAAACTTTATCAAATTATTAAATAATCCTAATTTCAAATCAAACCCAAGGACGTTATAATTAATCATATCATCATTTTGAATTGGTATTTTAGAATTCGAAAAATAAATATGATTATTAATTGATACTAATTCTATTCTGGGCGAAAAGAAAATATTTTTATAATCTACTTTTACACTAAAAGATAGTTTATTTACGAACTTAGATTTAAAATCATTACTCCAATAGTAATGATTCCCATTATAATAATTCTCTAATATGTTAGGGTTATAAAGTCCACTAGTATATGAGCCATCAAAAAATTTATTATTAATCTTACCTATAAACTCATAATTACCATTTGTTTTAAGATTAATAGAGCTATTAACAGAAAATTTATCTTTTTTAAATCTTAATTTTCCACCTATAAAATTCTCATTTATATTACTTTTTAATGAATCGAGAGAATATTTGTAATTCAATAAATTATAATTAGCATAAAAATTATACTCTATTCTAGCTATTGAACCTTTAATACCTATTCTATTTCTAAAAGAACTTAATTTAAAAGAATCAGCGGTAACCACATTATCATTAAGTATAGAATCATAATAAAGAATATTTAAAGACAGATTATCATCATTATAGGATATATTTTGAGTATAGTATTCAACGTTAGCATAAATCTTAAACTTTTTTAATAATTTATATTCAAAAAATACATTATAATTTTTCCTTTTATCATTATTTTCAACCTTTGAAAGTCTTACTTCAGAGTCATTATATAAAAAATATTCTAATGGTAAATCTTGAATCTCAAGATCAACTCCTCCTGTCCCTAATACTTGATGACTAAAATTTAAAAAACTTGAAAAAAGTTTAACTTTTTTATTTTTTGACTGATGATAAACAAAAAAATTAAATGCTGAAGAATTAACATTCCTATCTCCTTTTGTTTTAGTTGCACCTATCTGCTTATCAGAAGCAATTCTATGTATATCAAATCCTATATTCCAATTTTTGTTTATGTTCCTTGTAAACAGAAAATCTACTTTATTTCTCCCTTTACCCCCTAAAATTAGTTCCAGATCAATAAATGGTGATTTTGTATTATAGAATTTATTATTTCTAATAACGTTATAATATGAATCTAAAGAATTAAATCCTGAAGAAATATTAAAAAATTTAGGTGTCCTGTCAAACAAATCTTCAAGGGGTGTACCAAGATTTCCAAGATTTTGAAATCTCATTTTCTTTTTTTCAAAAATTGAAAATTTTTCAAAATTATTTAATGATGAATCAACTTGTGTAAAATTAGTATCTCCTTCTAACAATTGACTACTTAATATATAAGATGTAGTATTCATACCATACATTATTTTTGTAGAATCATCTAATAACGTTCTTCCTATCTTGTTTTTTGATCTACTTGCGTTATTATCTTTATCGCCCCCTCTGGTATCTTGAGAATAACCATCTATCAGAAAAAAAAAGAATAATGAAAGTAGTAGTAGAAGCCTCATTGGTATCTAAATATATTTACTCAACTCCTTATTATGTAAAAATTCAATCTCAATAGGTACATAATATACACTATAATCTGAAAACATATCCTTGAATTCACATAATTTAACAGCGTCTTTTTCTGTTGTAATCAATGTTTTAGAAACATTTAAAGACTTAATTATTTTTGTAATTTCCTTCTTAGTGTATATGTGATGATCTTTAAATACAAATTTCTCTACAACATTAAATTGTGATTCTATATACTCATTAAAACTTAAAGAATTAGCTACAGATGTAGAAATAACAACATCTTTTGTAATCTTCTTACTATTAAATAAACATATTGGTTTTAAATAATTAACGCTTGAAAATAATATTGGAACATCTTTTTTTAAAAAACTAAAACTCTTATTTTTAATATAATCAACTTCTTTCAATGAAATATTTTTTGGAGAATTTGTGAAAATTAATACGTCACATCTTTTTATATTATTTTTATTTTCTCTTAACATACCAACAGGGAAAATATTATCATCAAAAAATGGAGATTTATATGATGATAATACAATATCAAGATATTTATTTATCGATCTGTTTTGAAATGCATCATCAAGTATCGCATAAATATCATTGTTTTCTTTTTCTATTAATTTAATTGCTTTGTGTCTATCTTCTGATACTATTACCTTAGATATATTACCAAACTTATTATACAATTGTTTTGGTTCATCTCCTACCGTCAAGTAGGTATCAGACTCATTAATTAATCGTAGTCCTTTCGTTAATCTTTTATAGCCCCTACTTATTATACTAAATTTATAATTTTTCTTTATAAAATATCTAGAAACATATTCTACCATAGGTGTTTTTCCAGAACCACCCATTACTAAATTTCCTATAGATATTATTTTAACATTATATTTTTTTGATTCTAGAATATTATAATCATATAAAAAATTTCTTAGACTTGTAATAAATCCATAAATTATCGAAAAAGGAAATAATAAATATTTTAGATATATCCACATAGATCTATGAAATTAACCAAAATTATCGACTCTTTAGAGAAATGGGCACCACCAATTTATCAAGAATCATACGACAACTCAGGCCTATTGATTGGAAATAAAAAAAATGAAATAAAAGGATGCTTAATATCTTTAGATTGTACAGAAAAAGTTATCGATGAAGCGTTAAAAAAAGGTTGTAACCTTATCATTTCTCATCATCCATTAATTTTTGAACCAATTAAATCTATAATTTCTGATTCATGGATAAGTAGAACAATAGAAAAAGCAATTAAAAATAATATAAACATTTATGCTTTTCATACAAATCTTGATAATGTAATAACCGGTGTAAATAAAAAAATATCTGATCTTATTGGATTAAAAAACATATCTATTTTAAATAAAAAAAGAGGATATACAAATAAATTAGAAATTTATATACCACAAAAATCAAAAAATACATTAATGGATAAATTATATGAAATTAATTCAGGTACTATTGGAAACTACAAAGAATGTTCATTTTCAATATTAGGAAAAGGCAGCTTTATTCCTACATCAAAATCTAATCCAACTATAGGTGAAAAAAATTCAAAACAAGTTGTTAAAGAAGAAAAAATTGAAATCCTTTTCCATAAAGAAAATCATGATAAACTTGTATCCATAATCAATAAATACCATCCTTATGAAGAACCAACTTTCTTTATTACAAAATTAGAAAA
>JAYZHG010000108.1:0-16094 GCA_036166735.1 Bacteroidota bacterium
CAGACAATGTTTGACTTACAGTCATTGTTAGTCCATCAGAAGATTGTGATGCGCTTGTTCCAGTAGCTTCCCAAAGTCCTTCCATATCTGTTTGATAACTACTATTTAAATTTCCTAAAGGCACATAGTTTGCTCCCCAAGTAGCTCCAGAAATTGTTCCATCATTAGAATTAGAACTGTTATCTACAAGTGTAGTCCCAGTTGCTGTACTCATTTTATAATATGCTTGTAAATTACTTTCATCACCATTAAGTTGGTTGAACATATTTGCTTTAATTTCATCTATACTTCTAGCAGAATTCCATACTCTTATTTCATCAAGATTTCCATCATAATATTGTGTGCTGTTCAATGGATCATAAGCACCAGCTCCGATATTTATAGTATAATTTGCTGTTCCATAATGATCTCCTGAGGGAGCAGATCCTCCATCTGCTTTAAGTACTCCATTAACATAAATTTTTAAATTATTATTATTAAGTGTACCATCTCCAACACCTACTATATGATGCCATGTGCTATAGGGTAAAGTAGAAGTATTGAAAGTCCAGTTTACTTGACTTCCTTTAGCTGTCCAGAAATGTATTCTATTTGCAGGGTTAAATCCAAATTCAATAATGTCATTATGCCCAATTATTCCTTCTCTGCTACCACTAGTTTCTGGATATACCCATGCTTCAAAAGTAAAAGCACTCCAGTTGTTCATACTGAGATTTGTAGTTACTTTATCGTTAGAACCATCAAATATTAAGCTTGAGCTTGTAGAAAAAGCAGTTGATTTTTTATCATAAACGCCTTGAAAAGGAGGAATTAATTGACCAAAAAGAAGATTTGTAGAGAGTATAAAGAAGAAAAATATTTTTATATTAACTGGCACCTTTAAATTGATTTAAAAATCTTTTATCATTTTCAGAAAATAATCTTAAATCATCAATTCCATATTTGATCATTGCTATCCTTTCGATACCCATACCAAAAGCAAATCCTGAATATTTTTCAGAATCAATATTGCAGTTTTTAAGTACATTAGGATCAACAAGACCAGCACCTAAAATTTCAAGCCATCCATTTTTCCAAGAAATATCCATTTCAGCACTGGGTTCGGTAAATGGAAAATAAGAAGGTCTAAATCTAACTTTTGTTTCTTTTCCAAACATTTCTTTGGCAAAATAGTATAGAGTTTCTTTAAGATTTTTGAAGCTAACGTCTTTGTTGACATATAATCCTTCTACTTGATGGAAAAAACAATGTGATTTTGCAGAAACGGTTTCATTTCTATAGACTCTGCCAGGAATAACTACTCTTATTGGAGGTTTTTGTTTTTCCATAAGCCTTATCTGTACATTAGATGTGTGAGTACGTAAAACTTTGTCTGGATTTTTGGAAATGAAAAATGTGTCTTGCATTTCTCTAGCAGGATGATTTTTAGGAAAATTGAGAGCAGTGAAGTTATACCAGTCATCTTCTATTTCTGGTCCACTTTCAATAGTGAATCCAATGTCTCTAAAAATTTTTATGATTTTATTCCTTATAATTCTTAAGGGGTGTAAAGAACCAACTGTATCATTTTGAGGTGGAAGAAAAGGGTCAATATCATCGTTAGATAAATTTTTATTTGTATCCTTTTTAATTGATAGTTGAATCAATTTGTTTTTAGCAATAGTTTTTAATTCGTTAAGGGGTTTTCCTATAGCTTTTTTTTCATGGGAGTCCATGTTTTTGAATTGTAAAAAAAGATCATTTACTATACTTTTTTTACTGACGTATTTAATTCTAAAAATTTCTATTTCTTCAGATGAAGACCCAGAATAATTTTCAATTTCAGCTTTTATATTATTGATTTCTTTTATCATCTTTTTCAAAGATAAAAGAGTAGGTCCTTTATTTCAAATGAACAATTAGAAATCTCATTATTAATAAATCATGGTTTTATAAGAAAATATGGATTTAATAGATTCTTTTTATTGTAAGAAAGCTCCTTTTTATCTTCAAGATTTGTTACTACTATGTCTAATGCTTTAAGAATAGAATGTGCCGCCGCCGTATCCCATTCCATTGTTGGTCCAAATCTTGGATAAATATCAGCTTTGTTATCAGCAATGTATAAAAATTTAAGTGAGCTTCCACAAGAAATAAGCTGAGGAGTATTTAATTTTTTAATGTATTGAGTTGTGTTTTCATTTAAATGTGATCTAGAAACAATTACTCTTAAATTTTTTTTTACTTGATCAATCTTTTTTCTTTTATTTAGTTGTTTTTTTTCTTTTCCAATTATTTTTTTAAAAACATTTTTATTTGAATCATTCCAATATAGAATTTTTTTTACTGGACAATAAACAATGCCTATAAATGGAGAATTGTTTTTAATTAAAGCAATATTGACAGTGAATTCGCCATTTTTTTTAATAAATTCTTTAGTTCCGTCAAGGGGATCAATTAACCAATACTCTTTCCATTTTTTTCTTATTTGATAATCTATACTTTCACTTTCTTCACTGATGATATGAGTTTCTGTTTTTTTAAGCATACTTACAATTGTATCATGGGATTTTTTATCAGCTAATGTTAGGGGAGAATTATCAGTTTTTGATTCAAAATCAATATATTCAGAAGAATTATATACTTTCATAATTTTTTCGCCAGCGACAACAGCAGCATCAAGAGCTGTGTTTATAAAATCATCATAAGACATTAGCCTCTAATTTTGTTTTTTATAGCAATAAAGATTTTGTCTACAGATTCGTTAATACTTTCTTTTTCTGTATCAACTATTAGATTAGGATTTTTTGGTATTTCGTATGGAGAGTCTATTCCTGTAAAGTTTTTAATTTCACCATTTCGTGCTTTTTTGTATAATCCTTTTACATCTCTTTCTTCGCATTTTGCAACTGAACAATTGACGTGTACTAGAAAATAATTATTTTCCAGAACAAGACTTTTTGCAAGCTTTCTTTCTTCATCAAAGGGAGAAATAAATGCTGTTATTACAATTAAACCAGCATCAATCATTAGTCTAGACACTTCAGCAATTCTTCTTATATTTTCTTTTCTACCTTCATCAGTAAAATCAAGATCGTTATTTAAACCTACTCTAATATTATCACCATCAAGTAGATAGGATAAGCATCCATTTTCGTAGAGCTTTTTTTCAAGTTCATTCGCAATTGTTGATTTTCCAGATCCAGATAATCCAGAAAGCCATATAAGCAAGGGGCGTTGTTTTATAAGTTTTTTTCTTAAAGTTGAGTTTACATAATGATTATGTGGAAATAAATTTTTTGAATGTCCCATAATTGAATTTCGTTAGTAATTTGTTATTATTTTTGTACAAATATGCTAAAGAAAATTTTCATAATTGTAAACAAAGATTTAAAAATTGATTTAAGTCAAGGACACCTTTTTTTTTCGGTGGCATTGTATTTAGTATCATCAATTTTTGTGGTATATCTTTCGTTTGGATCTGTTGGAATAAACGATTTAAGTACTTGGGTTTCTTTATTTTGGGTTCTTATTTTGTTTGGGTCAATAACTTCTATTTCAAAGAGCTTTCTTCATGAATCAAAAAAAAGAGATTATTACTATTATTTTCTTGTATCCCCAACAGAATTAATATTCTCTAAGTTGTTATATAATTTTTTTTATTTAATAATATTATGTTTTGTAGCCTTCGGTTTTTATTCTTTACTTATAGGAAGTTTTATAGAATCACATTTGTTTTTTTATTTTATTCTTATTGTGGGTTCACTAAGTATTTCTAATTGTTTGACTTTAGTTTCAGCTATTAGTTATCAGGTGAGAAATAATTCTACTATAATGAGTGTTCTAAGTTTCCCTATTATTTTACCTATATTATTAATTCTGATAAAGATCACTAAAATTTCTGCTTCAAATTTTTCCTGGAATCTAGTACAAGATGATATCTATCTTTTAATTTTGTTAAATGTTATAACATTATCATTATCAAAAATATTATTTGGTTATTTATGGAGAAATTAAGATATGAAATGGATTAAAATTATATGTATTTTTCTGTTAGCATATGTTACAATTGCAGGTTTCTTATTTGATGTTCCTGCACTTCCTATTTTAAACGAAGCTATTCGTATATTATTTTTTCATGTTCCTATGTGGTTTACAATGATTTTTCTTTTGTTTATTTCAGCTATAAACTCTTATTATTATATTTCTAAAGGGAGAATAAATTATGATATAAAATCAAATGAATATGCAAATGTTGGTGTTTTTTTTGGAATTCTAGGAATAATATCGGGGATGTTATGGGCTAAATTTACTTGGGGAACATATTGGACAAATGATCCTAAGCTAAATGGCTCTGCATTAGGGCTTCTTATTTATTTTTCTTATTTTGTTTTAAGAGGATCTGTTAAAGATGAATTGAATAAAGCTAAAATTTCTTCAGTCTATAATATTTTTGCTTTTGCGATGCTTATTCCTTTGATATTTATTCTACCTAGAATGACTGATTCTTTACATCCAGGGAATGGTGGAAATCCTGGATTTAATGTTTATGACATGAATTCACAGTTAAGAATAGTTTTTTATCCTGCGGTTATTGGTTTTATATTGTTGGGTATTTGGATTACTAATATTAGAGTTAAAATAAAAATTTTAAATAAACAATAAAAATATGATGCATATGATTATTCAAATCATTTTGATAACACAACAAGTTAGTATGGCAGATACACTGAGGAGTGAAGGAAAAATATATGTGGTAGTAATAATATTTTTGTTGATTCTCTTAGCATTATTTTACTATATGTTTAGAATAGAAAAAAAAATTGATAAAATAGAACAAAATAAAAAATGAAAACTTCTTATGCTATTTCTGTAGTTTTTATAAGCATAGTTATAATTATAATTATAACAACTTTTGGAGATGCAAGTACTTATGTTTCTTTTTCAGAAGCTAGATCAATGTATAATATAGGAAATAGTTCTAAGATTCATGTTGTTGGACAGCTGAATAAAAATGAAAATAATGAAATTCAGGGTTTAATAAATGGTAAAAACAAATTAAGTTTTTCTTTTGATATGATAGATGGAAATGGAAAAATAGAAAGTGTTTTTTATGGAGAACCGATGCCTCCAGATTTTTTATTATCAGAACAAATTGTGGTTATTGGTTCTTATAATGAAGAAAAGTTTATTGCAAATGAAATTTTATTAAAATGTCCTTCAAAGTATACAGAAAATAACATTAAATTATAATTTTACAGATGTTTACAGCTGGAAATATTGGTCATTTTTTTGTCGTTTCATCATTTGTTTTCTCCCTTGTTTTTATCATAAGTTTTTTAATTTCTGAAAAATCAAAAAATAAAATAGAATGGTTTAGGTTTGGATCATTAACTTTTTATATTCATTCAGTTTTTATTGTTGGCATTTTTATTGTAATCTATTATTTAATCATAAATAATAGATTTGAATACTATTATGTTTTTCAACATTCCTCTAAAGAATTACCCATATATTATAAAATATCTTCATTTTGGGAAGGTCAAGAAGGTTCATTTTTATTGTGGATATTTTGGAACATAGTTATTGGGATAATATTTATTAATAAACCAGTATCGAAGTGGAATACTTCAGTAATGATTGTTATTGGTTTAATACAATTGTTTTTAACATCTATGGTCCTGGGAATTAATTTATTTGATATAAAAATTGGAAGCTCACCTTTTATTTTTTTAAAGGATGCTATTGCTGCTCCTATATTTCAGATCAATCCAGATTTTATTCCTGAAGATGGGACAGGCCTTAATCCTTTACTTCAGAATTATTGGATGGTAATTCATCCACCAACTTTATTTTTTGGATTCGCTTTATGCGTTCTTCCCTTTGCATATGCAATTTCTTCTTTGAGGTTAGCAGATTATGTGGGATGGATTGAACCTGCGAAAAAGTCTTTAATTGTATCAACTATAATTTTAGGAATTGGAATAATGATGGGGGCATATTGGGCGTATGAAACTTTAAATTTTGGAGGTTATTGGAATTGGGATCCTGTAGAAAATGCTGTTTACGTACCATGGTTATTTCTTATAGCAAGTTTGCATTCTATAGTATTAACGAAAAAAAATCGAGATAACTACAAACTTTCTTTGATACTTTCAATATTAAGTTTTTTATTGATTCTGTACTCAACTTTTTTAACAAGAAGTGGAATTCTTGGGGATAGTTCAGTTCATTCTTTTACTGATCTTGGACTTAGTGGTCAACTATTATTATACTTATTCTCATTTATTTTTATTAGTATTTATTATTTAATTAAAAGATGGAAAAACATACCAACTTCAGAAAAAGAAATAAAAAAATATTCTGCTGATTTTTGGTTATTTATTGGTGTTTTTACATTACTTCTTATGGCATTTCAGGTAATATTTCCTACTTCTATTCCTGTCTATAATTCAATTGTTGGATTTTTTGGAGGATTTTCTAACATTGCCCCTCCTGTACAAAAAGAACTTTTTTATTCTAATGCACAAATATGGTTTGCGTCAACTATTGCGACGCTTTCAGGATTAGCTCAAATGTTATGGTGGAAAGGAAAAAAATCTGAAGAATTGATTAAACTTATTTCTCGACCATTGATACTTACAATGATTATATCTTCATTTGTCATTTTGCTATATCCCGTAAATAATATTTCGTATATGATATTATTATTTGCTTCTTTCTTTTCTATTTTTTCTAATGGTAGTGTTTTATTATATTTTTTTAAAAATAGAAATTTTATTTCATCTGCTTCAATTTCTCATATTGGAGTAGCAATAATGTTAATAGGAATTTTGTTTTCTTCAGGTTACTCCTCGATTGTTTCACAGAACTATACTGGATTAGTATGGAATAATGATTTTCCAGATGAAGTTAATCAAAATAACATGCTTTTGTTTCTTAATGAAAAAAGGACAATAGGGAATTATGATGTAGATTATCTTGGCAAGAGGAAACAATTAAAAAATTATTCAGGATATATAAATGAAAATTATTTAGAATACATCCCTTTATTAAATAAACACATTTTAAAAAAAGATTTTAATTTAAATGGCAATAAAATTTTTGAGAACGATACTGTTGAAGTAGAAAATAAGGACATTACATATTTTGAATTAAAATTTACTAACAAAAGAAACGATTTTGGTGATGATGGCAATGAATTTAATTTGTTTCCCAAAGTTCAGACAGACCCAAATTCTGATATGATAGTGTTTTCTCCTGATATAAAAAATAATTTCATAGAAGACCTCTACGTTCATGTAAGAACGTTTCCTGATCCTAAGCAAGAAATTGTATGGAAAGAAAAAGATTCAATTGTAGTGAAAATAAATGAAACATTTTTTCTAAATGATTATGTTTCTGTTCTCAAAAAAATAACAACAAAAAACACTAATAATAAAAATAGGTTTACAGTTGAAGCTAGTATTAACATAATGGCAAATAATCAAGAATATATAGCTAAGCCGGTATATATTATTGAAGATAATAAAGTGGGCTTAATTCCTGATATAATTGATGACTTAGGAATTAAAATTTATTTGTCTGAAATTATTCCTGATTCTCAAAGGTTTAAGATAACGTTTCAAACAACCCAAAAAAATTGGGTAATAATTGAAGCAGTTCAAAAACCTCTTATTAATTTATTATGGATAGGATTTTTTATTTTATTATTTGGCTTATTTTTATCCCTTTATAAAACTAAACGTTAATTGTAAATGGCACATAATGTTACATTATTTGCTTCTGGTAATGGCTCAAATGTTGAAAATATTATTAAATATTTTATGGGTAATAATACTATCAAAATTATATTAGTTGTTTGTAATAATACAGGCGCTTTTGTTTTGGAGAGAGCACACAAATATAAAGTGCCAATAAAAATTATATCTAATGCTGAGTTGAAAGACGGAAGTTTATATAATTACTTAAAAAAGACTTCAACTACTCACATTGTACTTGCTGGATTTATGAATCTTATTCCATTAAATCTTGTTAGACATTATAAGCATCGAATTATAAACATTCATCCAGCTTTATTACCAAATTATGGGGGAAAAGGATATTATGGAGATAATGTACATAATTCCGTTTTGAAATCAGGGGATAATAATTCAGGAATAACTATTCATCTTGTTAATGAAGAATATGATAAGGGGAAAATAATTTTTCAAAAATCCATTCGTATTAATTCAGATGAAACATTGGAAAGTTTGAGTTCTAGAATTCATGAATTAGAACATAAATTTTTTCCTCAAATTATTGAAAAATACATTTTAAATAAATTATAATATTACTTTTGAGGATGAAAAAATTGAAAATAGAATCTGCTTTAATTTCTGTATTTAATAAAGATGGAATTTCTGAGATTTGTATGGCTCTTTTTCGAAAAGGCATAACTATTTATTCTACTGGTGGAACTAAAAACTTTATAGAAAATTTAGATATTCCAGTAAAATCCGTTGAATCTTTAACTGGTTATCCATCAATCTTTGGTGGAAGAGTTAAAACACTTCATCCTAAAATTTTTGGATCTATTCTCTCAAGAGGTTCTAATAAACAAGACCTTATAGATCAGAAAACTCATAATATCCCTAAAATTAATTTGGTTATTGTGGATCTATATCCTTTTAGAGAAACGGTTATACAGAGAAAAAACACGAATGAAATAATTGAAAAAATTGATATTGGGGGAGTGTCTCTTATTCGTGCTGCAGCAAAAAATTATGATGATGTATTAGTGGTTTCTTCGAGAAAACACTACATTAAATTCTTAGAAGATTTAGAGTCGAATAATTTTATTACAAATGAAGAACTTAGAAAAAGTTATGCTTCGAAAGCTTTTAAGTTAGTCACAGAATATGATAGAGATATAAGTAATTATTTTAATGAATCTCTGGATAATGAAAATTCAAAAATTCTTAGGTATGGTGAAAATCCACATCAGAGCGCTGTCTTTAAAGGTAATATAAATGATATTTTTAGTCAGTTACATGGAAAAGATCTTTCATATAATAATTTATTAGATGTTGATTCTGCTGTTAAATTAATAGCTGAGTTTACAGATACAACATTTGCTATTATAAAACACAATAATGCTTGTGGAATAGGATCAGCATTTGATATAGTTTCAGCTTATGATTTGGCTTTTTCTGCAGATCCATTGTCTGCTTTTGGTGGAGTCTTAATTTCTAATAAAGAAATAGATGTTTTGTCTGCTAAAAAAATGAATACTCTTTTTTTTGAAATAATTATTGCTCCAAGTTATCAAGAAAAAGCTTTGACTATATTAAAGTCAAAGAAAAATAGAATAATCCTTGTTCAAAAACGAGCTATTAAAAATCAGCGAAGTTATAAGTCCATTCTTAATGGACGATTAGAACAGGATGTTGATAATATAAAGAATGAGAATTTTAATTGGGATAGAGTAACTAAAATGATGCCATCAAATAGAGAATTAAAAGATTTAGAATTTGCTAATAAAGTTGTAAAACATTCTAAATCTAATTCTATTGTCTTAGTAAAAAATTCACAGATGATATCTAGTGGTGTTGGGCAAACATCAAGAATTGATGCCTTAAATTTTGCTATTGATAAAGCTAGAAGATTCGATTTTTCTATTAAAGGATCTGTTATGGCTTCAGATGCATTTTTTCCTTTTCCAGATTGTGTAGAAATTGCCGCTAAATCAGGTATAAGTTCTATAATTCAACCAGGGGGTTCTATAAAAGATAATCTTTCAATAGAAATGTGTGATAAAAATAATATTTCTATGGTTTTTTCAGGAATAAGACATTTTTATCATTAATAGAACAATAAGTTATATTTTCTTATTTTTGTAAAAAAAATTTATTAAATATTTTCTTTCTCTAATTTATTTAAATTTAAAGTATGGGATTTTTTGATTATTTCAATAATGATTTGGCTATTGATTTGGGGACAGCAAATACTCTAATAACTAGTAAGGGATCTGTTGTCGTGGATGAACCATCAATAATTGCAATTGATAGAATGACAAATAAAGTTTTGGCTATTGGATCAGAAGCTATGCAAATGCATGAAAAAACTCATGAAAATATTAAAACAATTAGACCATTAAAAGATGGTGTTATTGCTGATTTTCATGCGGCGGAACATATGATTAGAGGAATGATTAAAATGATTGATGGCGGAAAAAAATTTTTTCCTGTTTCCCATAGAATGGTAATTTGTATTCCTTCAGGTATTACTGAGGTTGAAAAAAGAGCAGTTAGAGATTCTGCTGAACATGCTGGTGCAAAAGAAGTTTATATGATTCATGAACCTATTGCTGCAGCAATAGGTATAGGTATAAAAATAGATAGGCCAGTAGGATATATGATTGTTGATATTGGAGGTGGAACAACAGAAATTGCAATTATTGCTCTTTCAGGAATAGTAACTAATCAATCTCTTCGTATTGCAGGAGATAGTTTTTCAGATGATATTCTTGATTATATGAAAAGGCAGCATAATTTATTAATTGGTGAAAGATCTGCTGAAAAAATAAAAATTGAAGTGGGATCAGCTATGTCAGAGCTTAAAGATCCACCAGATGATTTGGATATTAGGGGTAGAGATTTAGTTTCGGGTATACCTAAAGTTATTAAAATCACATATTCAGAAATAGCTTTTGCTATGGATAAGTCTATAGCAAAAATTGAGGAAGCAGTTTTAAAAGCTTTGGAAAGTTCTCCTCCAGAACTTTCAGCAGATATTTATGATAATGGTATATATCTTACAGGTGGAGGAGCTTTATTGCGTGGTTTAGATAAAAGATTATCAGTAAAAACAAAGCTTCCTATTCATATTGCAGAAGAACCATTAAGAGCTGTAGTTAAAGGAACAGGAATTGCATTAAATGACATTGATGGATTTCGTGCTGTGTTAATGTCTTAATTTACTATGCGCAACCTACTTAGAATTTTAGGTTTATATAAATACTCTATTTCTTTTTGGATTTTGGTTGTGTTTTCTTTTTTTTTCATATTAAATAATAATTTTTTTTTAAAATCTTATTATTTTAATTCTTCAAATTATATATCAGGTACAATATTTTCTTTAAGAAATTCTTTTATTAATTATTTTGAATTAAAATCACAAAATTTAGAAATTTTGGATGAAAATAATGATTTGTTTGCACAAATTTTATATTATAAATCCAACAAAAAATCAAATACTGATACATTAAATGTTAGATATAGATTAATTTCTGCCAATGTTATTAATAATTCTATAAATAAAAACGAAAATTATATTACTTTAGATAAAGGTAGTAAGGATGGAGTTGAAGTAGGAATGGGAGTTATTTCATCCAAAGGAATAGTTGGAAAAGTTCAATATATTTCTGATAATTTTTCTACTCTAATCTCTTTATTAAACACATCATATTATGTTTCCACATTAATAAAAAACACAAACACACTTTCTTCTTTAAATTGGGATGCAGAAAACCCAAACAAGGCTAAGCTTTTATATATACCAAAACATATTAATCTTAATGAAGGAGATTCTGTTATTACTTCTTCTTTTAATACTATATATCCAAAAGGAATTGGAATAGGAATAATAAAACATATAAATAAAAACATTAATTCTAATTTTTATGATATTGATATTGAATTATTTCAAAGCTTTTATAATTTATCACATGTATATATTATAGTCGATACACAGAAAGAAGAAAAAGTTTTATTAGAATTAAAAAATAATGATGAAGAATAATATTCTATTATTTTCTTTACTAATGTTCATGCAAGTTTTTGTTTTAAACAAAATACTTTTTTTTGATTATGTTTTGTTGGCTCCTTATGTTTTAGTTTTGATACTTTACCCATATTATAAAGATTCTATAATAACTTTAGTTATAGGTTTTTTGTTGGGTTTAATTGTTGATGTTTTTAATGATTCTTTAGGTTTATATTCTTTTATTAGTATAATAATACTTTATTTTAAAAATTCATGGGTTTTAAAAATAATTGGAGAAGATAAAGCTGAAGAAATTTCTTTAATGTCAATTTTTAATTTAGGGTCTTTGAAATTTTTTAATTTTTCTTTTCCAATAGTAATGCTTTATTATATATTATTACTAATATTTGAATCAAATGCTTTTTTTACATTAAATGCTTTTTTTATATTATTTTTTTCAAGTATTTCTACTTATGTTTTTATGATATTAATACAGTATTTATTTTTAAAATTGGATTTGAAAAATGACTGGAAATAGAACAATTTTTTTTAAGCTATTTATTTTTATTGGTTCATTATTATTTATTTCGAGATTATTTTTTTTACAAATTTATGATACTTCTTCACAACAATTATCAGCAAATAATATTTTGCATTTGGAAACTGTTTTTCCTTCTAGGGGTATTATCGTAGATGTAAATAATAAGATTATAGTTGAAAATCAGCCTGCATATGATTTTTATGTTATTCCTAATCAATTAATTATTTCAGATACATCTCAATTTTTAAAAACATTCAATATATCTCTTGATGAATTTTATGAAATAATAAATAAAGCAAAAAAATATTCTAAACATAAGCCTTCTATTTTTTATAGTGGCATTACACATCAAGAATTTGCATATATGCAAAATCAATTTTCCAATTTTAAAGGGATTTATCATGTGGCAAAGCCTATTAGATATTATCCTAAGCCTCAGTTGACACATCTTTTGGGGCACGTGGGAGAAATAAGTTCTCAGCAATTACTAAATGATTCAATCAATTATTATAAAATCGGAGATTTAATAGGGATAGGAGGGATTGAAAAATATTATGAAAAATTATTGAGAGGGACAAAGGGTTATGAGTTGAAAGTTTATGATGTAAAAGGTCAGTCTGTCGGTAGTTATAATAATGCACAAAATGATTCTTTAGTTTTAAATGGGAAAAAAATAAAATTATCTATTGATTCTGATCTTCAGATTTATATAGAAAAATTATTAATTAATAAAGTTGGTAGTGTAGTAGCTATTGAACCATCTACTGGTAATGTTTTGGCAATGGCATCTTCACCTGATTTCAATTTAAATTTTTTGACAGGAAGAGATTATTCAAAAAATTATTTGGCTTTACAAAACGATAGCCTAAAGCCTATATTTAATAGAGCTCTAATGGCAACTTATCCTCCAGGTTCAATGTTTAAATTGATACAGTCATTAATTGGACTTCAAAACAATTTGGTTAATTATAATGATAAAATTTTTATTGACCATTCTAATATTGGAGATTTAGCACCTATTGGGTATTATGATTTAAAACAAGCAATTATTAAATCATCAAATAACTATTTTTTTAAGTTATTTCGAAAAATTATAAATAGAAAAAAGAATAGTAATACTTATGTGGACTCTAGATTAGGTTTAATAGAGTGGAATAATTATGTAAAAAATTTTGGATTAGGATCAAGTCTTAATATAGATATGCCAATATTAAGTTCTGGTTTTGTCCCTTCTTATAATTATTATGATGACCTATACGGAAGGAATAGATGGAAGTTTTCTAATATATATTCTTTAAGTATAGGGCAAGGAGAATTATTAGTAACACCTCTTCAGATGGCTAATTTAGCTGCTATTATTGCCAACAGGGGAATTTATTATACACCAAAAATTATGATTGAAATTGATGGTAAAAAAGTTGTGAATCAAACAAGAATCAATACGGATATAGATATAAATCATTATAATTATATTATTGATGCTATGGAAGATGCAGTAAAGTTGGGTTCTGCTCGTAGGGGGTATATGAATGATATAATTTTATGTGGTAAAACTAGTACTGTGCAAAATCCTCATGGCTATGATCACTCTGGTTTTATTGGATTTGCACCAAAAGAAAAACCAAAAATTGCAATTTCATCATATATTGAAAATGCCGGACAGGGAGGTCGTGCTGCTGTATCTATAGCTAGTTTAGCAGTTGAGTATTATATAAATAATGGTATTAAAAGAAAATGGTTAGAGGAGTATGTTTTATTAGGAGATTTTATAGATGAGGAAGATACAGAATAATATATTTTCAATAGATCCTTTGATTACTATTATTTTTTTAATTTTAGTGTTTATTGGTTTTATTTCAATTTTTTCCACACAAATTCAAGATGATGTTGTTTTTTTTAGTTTTAATAATGAAGCATTTAAACAATTAATTTGGATAATATTTTCTTTTATAATATTAATTTCAATCTTTTTTTTAGAACATAGATTTATTTATAATTTAGCCTTACCTCTATATATTTTCTCCATTTTTCTTTTGATAACTGTTTTTTTTGTAGGAGTTGAAGTCTCTGGATCCAAATCTTGGTTTTCTGTTTTTGGTTTTAGATTTCAACCATCAGAGTTTTCTAAATTTTCAACAGCATTATTAATAGCAAAAATTTTTGATTCATATAATTTAAATTTAAAATCTTTAAAAAATTTGATGTATGTTTCTATAGTTATTCTATTACCTTCATTATTGATTTTGATTCAAGATGATTTTGGTACAGCTTTGGTATTTTCATCATTTTTTTTGGTTTTTTTTCGGGAAGGTATGTCTATCCATTTAGTCCTTTTTATTATAGGTATTGTACTAATTTTTTTATTAGGGTTAATTTTTGATTCTAATATTTTATACATAGTATTTTCTGTGTGTTTTTTAATTGCTATTGGTTTATCTAAAAAAAATTTTCGAAACTTTGTTAATCTTTTTGTTATTTATGTTTTTACTATGATTGTAATTAATGGACAAGGCGTTATATTAAATGATGTATTAAAACCTTATCAAAAAAATAGGATTGAATCATTGATAAATCCTGGCGCAGATCCTTTAGGTGCTGGATGGAATATAACTCAATCAAAAATTGCTATAGGTTCAGGTGGTTTTTTTGGAAAAGGATTTTTAAATGGAACGCAAACTAGATTAGATTTTGTTCCAGAGCAAAGTACAGATTTTATTTTTTCAGTAGTAGGTGAAGAATTTGGGTTTGTTGGCTCTGTGTTTGTAATATTTTTATATAGTTTACTTTTGATTAGAATTGTTCAGTTAGCTGAAAATCAAAAAGATATATTTGCTAGAGTTTTTGGTTATTCTATTTTTTCAGTTTTAACATTTCATTATATAATAAATATAGCAATGACTTTGGGAATGTTTCCTGTGATAGGAATACCATTACCATTTATAAGTTATGGTGGGTCATCTTTATTGTCTTTTTCTTTACTTCTTTTTGTTTTTATGAAGTTGAATAGTGTTCAGGCATCACTTTTATCTAGATAATTTTTGAAATTATTTTTTTATTCTTTATTGAGTTTCTTTTAATAATTTTCTTTTATACTCGTAAGCATTTTTATCAATTTTGGATTATCTAATTTGTTTTTATAATTATCTAGGATAATGTCTGTTGCTTCTTGAAATGTATTTTGTGATTTTACCTCTAGAAGAAAGCTCTCATATTCTTTTTTATTCATATTAAAAAGTTCTTCATTATGAGAATAATTAATATTTGTTTTTATAAATAAATTTTTGTCTATTTCAAGAATAGAATTTAATTCTTTGATTAATATTTCACATTCATTTAAGTTATGTTTAGCTACTAATTTGATTAAATCAATTTTTTCAATAGTATTGTTTTTAAAGTGTTGAATTTCACTAATTAGTTCATCAAAAACATCTTTGTGGTAAGGATAGTATTTTTTTCTATCTTTTAAATTTTTTCCATTTATTTTATTTAAATTTTTAAAAATATCATTAACAATATAATTTGATGGGTTAGCAGCAAGTTTAACAGTTTCTTTTATTGCCTCTATGATAATATCTGGCATTCTGCTGGGTTTAATTTTAATGTGCTTAGAAAGAATGTTCATGAAATTTTTTTGAGCTTCTTTTGTTTCTTTATGATCATAATCAAAAAATGGCATTTTATTTTTATTAAAATTATTTAGCCAATCATCATATATTTTTTTTATTATAAAAAGGTTTATGTGATGGCATTGAGTAATGTTTAATAGTTTTTCTCCTGTAATATTATTTGTATCAATTTCTGATGAAATTTTTTTGTAAAAATTTGTGGC
>JAYZHG010000109.1:0-3106 GCA_036166735.1 Bacteroidota bacterium
AAAACATCATCGCATTCCATTATAACAGGTTTTTCTCCAGTTGGAATTAGTGATCTTTTACCATTTTTATCATATTCTGGTTTCACTTTTTCAAATTCCATACCAACTAATTTTCCTTTTTTAAGTAAAAATTTCTTTGGCACATGATTATCAATAATTGGAATATGTTCTTCCATAGCATCTTCTATTTCCCATTCCGAAGCTTTCATATCTTCAAAAGGGCTTCTTACAATCACTTTAACATCATCTGCTCCAAGTCTTAGAGATGACCTACAGCAGTCCATCGCAGTATTTCCACCCCCTAAAACAATAACTTTTTTACCAACTGAAGTCGTGTGTTCAAAAGCAATACTTGTTAACCAATCGATTCCTATATGGATATTTTTTTTTGCTTCTTCTCTACCATCTATAAAAAGATCTCTTCCTTTAGGAGCTCCCGTTCCAACAAATATTGCATCAAAATTTTCCTCTAATAATAATTTCATGCTTTTAATTTCAGAATTGAACCTAGTCTCAACTCCTAAATTTATAATTTGATTTACTTCTTCATCAAGAACTTCTACTGGAAGTCTAAAAGCAGGTATATTGGTTCTCATAAGACCTCCAGCTTGAGGATCTTTTTCAAACAACACTAATTCATATCCTAAAACAACTAAATCTCTAGCAACAGTTAATGATGCTGGACCAGCACCAATAAGAGCAATTTTTTTACCATTCTTTTTTGGAGCTTTAGGTAACCTATCTTGAATATCACCTTTATGATCGTAAGCCACTCTTTTTAACCTACAAATTGCAACGGGTTTTTCATGAGTTCTTGTTCTTCGACATGCTGGCTCACAAGGTCTATCACATGTCCTTCCTAAAATTCCAGGAAAAACATTCGACTCCCAATTAATCATATAAGCATCCGAGTAATTACCTTGCGATATCTGTCTAATATATTCTGGAACAGGTGTGTGAGCAGGACAAGCATATTGGCAGTCTACAACCTTATGGTAGTACTGGGGATCGGAAGTGTCGGTTACAGGCATATGATTATGTGTAGCCGTATTAATTAAACTTTTTGTTTCTAGATTTTTATTTTCTAATCTAGCTCTAGCAATATTTATTTTACTTTTAAACTGATCAACTATTGGCCATCTAAGTTTTTGAGCTTCATTAAGATCATGTGTCTTTAAAGATTTCCTTAAATCAAACCCCAAATCTTTTTTAAGAGTTCGAGGGACAGCAACCTTTACCCACCATGTATTATGTCTTTTAAATAAATATTTAGTATCCATAAATGTACCTTACACTTTAATTGGTTTAAATACAATTATATAGCATAATAAAACAAATAACAATCGTATGGTACATATTTTTATTTTTTGTGTTTGTACCTTACGTTTTTAAGCATTTTTAAAGTACTTATAATAGTATTAACGTATTATCTAATGTGTGGTACAACATCTTAGAGCGAAGACATATCTATAACAAATCTAAACCTAACATCCTTATTAATTGTTCTTTCAAATGCTTCATTAATTTCAGATATTGAAATCATTTCAACCTCAGGATATATATTGTTTTCATTGCAATAATATATCATTTCTTGAGTTTCGGCTATACTTCCAATAGCCGAACCAATAATTCCTTTTCTTTTATCAATTAATGAAAAACTTGAAATAGCATGAGGTTTCATTGGCAATCCAACAGTCATTATTCTACCATCAGTTTTTAATAAAGAAAAAATATGTGCCATAGCTCTATTTGCAGATACAGTATCCAAAATATAATGGCAAGAGTTTTGAGCCTTAATTAATTGTTTTTTGTCTTTAACATTAACAAAGTTATGTGCTCCCATATTAATAGCATCTTGTTTTTTTGATTCTGAAGTACTAAAAACAGTAACTTCAGCCCCCATAGAATCAGCAAATTTAACTCCCATGTGACCAAGTCCTCCAAAACCAGTTATACCCACCTTATGCCCTTGTCCAACATTTAAATATCTGAGTGGAGAATAGGTTGTTATTCCTGCACATAGAAGAGGTGCTGCCTTCTCTTTTATCATCCCTTTAGGGATCCCAATAACATAGCTCTCTTTTACAACGATTTTTTTTGAATAACCACCATAAGTAATTTTAGTAGTACCATATTCATATGAATTATAAGTAAGAACTATCCCTTCCTCACAATAATGATCCAGACTATCATTGCAATTATCACATTTACCACAAGAGTCTACATAAACACCAACACCTACTGAATCTCCTATTTTAAATTTAGAAACAGAGTTTCCTATAGACTCAACAACTCCAATAATTTCATGTCCAGGAACCATAGGAAAAATTGAAGTATTATTCCATTCATTTCTAGCCATATGTATATCAGAATGACAAACACCACAATATTCTATCTTAATCAAAACATCATCACTATTACACTCTCTTCTGATTATATTATGAGGTTCTAAGGGAGTTTTTTCAGATAATGCAGCGTATGATTTAACTTTGTTCATAAATTCTAATTTCGTTGATTTATTAATTTATCAAATATCATTCAAATAAAACAAAATGAATAGATTATTAATTTTAATTCTAATGCTTTTCATATCCGATTATGCATTTGCTCAGATTTCAACAGACAGACCAGATCAAACTGAATCTTCTTTAGTTCTTCCCAAAGGAACTATACAAATTGAAAGTGGGTTCGTAAGCAACAAAAATGAATATATATTTCCAAATACATTATTTAGAGTAGGAGTATTTAAGAAAGTTGAATTTAGATTCAATACAAATTATATTATTAATAAGAACGTTGAGTTTGGTGAAGAGAAATTAAGCAGCTTCTCGGATCTAGAAATAGGGACAAAAATTCAAATTTATAACTCTGAAATTTCTAAAACTAGCATTGCATTTCTTACACATTTATCTATTCCATCAGCAAATGAATATTATTCAAATAACACAACTGGCCTGCTAAGTAGACTATTAATTTCTCACGAATTAAATAATAATTTTGATTTAGGATATAATATAGGATATGATAAATTTAAAGATGAAGAAGGGGTTATCGTCTATACAGTAGCTCTTGGAAAAGGAATTAATAATTGGGGTATATATTGTGA
>JAYZHG010000110.1:0-24314 GCA_036166735.1 Bacteroidota bacterium
AAGAAGGGAGCAAAAATAGCTCTCTTAAAATCTTTAACAAATATTATATGGGCACCTATTGAAAAAGGAATTACAAATATTTCATTAAGTGCTAATTGGATGTGGCCTGCTAATAATATTGGAGAAAATGCCAGATTATACAATGCCGTTAAAGAAATTAGTGATTTTGCAATAAAACTTGGAATAAACATTCCAACAGGAAAAGATTCTCTTTCCATGACCCAAAAATATTCTGATGGAAAAAAAGTTCTTTCACCAGGAACCGTCATAGTATCTGCAGCTTCAGAAGTTTCTGATATTAATAAAACAATCTCACCAGTATTAAAAAAAGATCAAGATTCTGAATTAATATACATCAATTTCTGTAAAGGACTAAATATTTCTGGAAGCGCATTTTATCAAACACTTACATCACTTGGAAATACAGTACACAACACAAAAAAACCCAAAGAAATAATAAATATTTTTAATGTTATTCAAGATTTAATAAAAAATAATCAAATTTTATCTGGTCATGATATATCATCTGGAGGGCTTATAACTAGTTTATTAGAAATGAATTTTTCCAACTCAAATTATGGTTTAAATATTTATACTGAAGACTTTAAAGAAAATGATTTAATTAAAATACTTTTTAATGAATCACCTGGTATTATCATTCAAACTAAAAAATATACTACTTCAATACTAGATAAAACTAAAATAAAGTATGTAAAAATTGGACGTTTAATAAAACAGAGAAAATTAATAATTAAACACAATAATTCTGATATAAAAATTGACATTGATTATTTTAGAGATTGTTGGTTTAAAACATCATCATTAATTGATAGCAATCAAACAAAACATAATCTAAATGTTAAAAGATTTTTAAACTACAAAAATCAAAAACTCAAATACAAATTTCCATCTTTTTTTAATGGAACACACTCAAAAATAAGTTACAAAAAAAATATCAGAGCAGCTGTCATTAGAGAGAAAGGTATAAATAGTGAAAGAGAAATGGCCTATATGTTATATATGAGTGGTTTTGATGTTAAAGACGTTCATATGACTGATCTTGTAAGTGGAAAAGAAAATCTTGAAGATATTCATATGGTGGTTTTCCCTGGAGGATTTTCAAATTCCGATGTACTAGGATCAGCTAAAGGATGGGCAGGAGTTTTTAAATACAATAAAAATGCTAAAAATGCAATCTTTAATTTTTACAAAAGAAATAACACCCTATCTCTTGGTGTTTGCAATGGTTGTCAACTCATGATGGAGCTTAATTTATTATTTCCAAAATTAAAAAATAACCACCCGAAAATGGAAATAAATAAATCTGAAAAATTCGAATGTATTTTCACTAGTGTTGATATCTTAAAAAATAATTCTGTTATGTTAAAAAATTTAGAAGGCACTACACTTGGAATTTGGTCAGCACATGGAGAAGGAAGATTTAACTTTAAAAATAAAAATCACAATATAGCTGCCAAATTTCACTATAAAGATTATCCATCAAACCCTAATGGATCAGATTATTCTGCTGCAATGTTATCTTCAAAAGATGGAAGACATCTTGCAATGATGCCACATCTTGAAAGATCAATATTTCCTTGGAATTGGGCTCATTATGAACCATCAAGAAATGATAAAATTACACCTTGGATATTACCATTTGTAAATGCCAGAAATTGGCTTGAAACAAATACATAACCTTTTTATAAATTGTTAAAAATAAAATTTATTTTTGTATCCCAAAATATTGTCCCATGGTGTAACTGGCAACACGTCTGTTTTTGGTACAGAAGAGTCTAGGTTCGATCCCTAGTGGGACAACAAAAATTTAAAAATTATGAGCACTGTAAAAATATTTTCAGGAAAGGGTTCTTTAGCATTAGCTAATAAAATTGCATCTAAATTTGGAAAAAATCTTGGTCAAGGAAAATCTGGTAAATTTAGTGACGGAGAACTTAAATACAGATATAACGAGACAGTGAGGGGTTCTGATGTCTATATTATTCAATCTACTGTTAATGGATCAGATAATTTTATGGAATTATTCTTAATGATTGACGCTGCAAAAAGAGCTAGTGCTAATCATATTAATGTTGTTATTCCTTATTATGGATATGCTAGACAAGATAGAAAAGATAAACCAAGGATAGCTATATCCTCTAAATTGATTGCTAACCTACTTACGGCATCTGGAGCAACTAGAATTATAGCATGTGACCTACATGCAGGTCAAATACAAGGTTTTTTTGATATACCACTTGATCATTTAAATGGAAGTTCAGTATTTGTGCCATATATTAAAAAATTGGACCTAAAAAATATCATTTTTGCATCTCCTGATGCTGGAGGAACTGAAAGAATAAGAGACTATGCTGAATATTTTAATGTTGACTTTGTTATCTGTGATAAACAAAGAGAAAAAGCTAATGAAGTTAAATCCGTTCAAGTAATTGGAGAGGTAGAAGGAAAAGATGTCATAATTATTGATGATTTAATTGATACAGGAGGTACCATTTCTATGGCTTCAAAAGTTTTAATGGAAAAAGGTGCTAAATCAGTTAGAGCTTTAATTACACACCCAATTCTTAGCGGAAATTCAGATGAAAATATCACAAATTCAGCACTTAAAGAATTAGTTGTAACTGATACTATTCCTCTAAAATTTAGGAATAAAAAAATAAAAGTGTTATCCATTGCAGGATTATTTGCAAAAGCTATTAGAAAAATTCATGAAAATGAATCTACTAGTTCGCTATTTATTAACAGATAAATTTAGTAATTATGAAAACAATTGAGATTATAGGGTATAAAAGAGCAAATCTTGGTAAAAATGAATCTAAAAAACTTAGAGAAGAAGGTAATGTACCTAGTGTTGTCTATGGAGGAAAAGAACAAATTCATTTTCATTCACCAATGATTTTATTTAGAGATTTAGTTTACACTCCTGGTGCAAACTTTGTTAAATTAAATATTGAAGGTGAAATTAAAAATGCAATATTACAAGATATTCAATTTCATCCAGTAAGTGAAATTATTCTACATGCTGACTTTCTAGAACTTAGCGAGAACAAAAAAATAAAAATGGAAATTCCTGTTAAATTTTTAGGAGATGCTCCTGGTGTTCTTCAAGGTGGTAAAATATTAACAAGAATAAGAAAATTATCTATTCTAGCATATCCAAAAAATATGCCAGAATTTATAGAAATAGACATTAGTCATCTTGAATTGGGAAAAAGCATTAAAGTTGAAGATATCCTTAGTGAACAATATGAAATCTTAAACAGTCCATTAGTTAGTGTTGTCTCTGTCAATATACCTAGAGTAACAATTGAAGAAGAAATAGAAGAAGAAGAAGAAGAAGAAACTGAAGGAGAAGAAGGAAGTGAGGGAGAAGAAGGAACTGAAGGCACTAAAGAAGCTTCTAAAAGTGGAAAAGAAGTTGCTAAAGGTGAAACAGAAGGTGACAAAACAAAATCAAAAGATTCAAAAGGAGATAAAAAAGAAGAATCTAAAGACTAAGAAATATTAAAAAGAGTTGAAAGTTTAATATAAATTTATAAACTAAACTTTTTCTCAATGAAATACTTAATAGTTGGTTTAGGAAATATAGGACCACAATACGAATTAACTAGACATAACATTGGTTTTTTAATTCTTGATTACCTAGCATCTAAATTTGAATCTACATTTAAATCAGAAAGACTTGGAGATTATTCTTTAATAAAATTTAAAGGAAGATCAATCCACCTCATAAAACCATCAAATTATGTAAATAATAGTGGAAGAACAGTAAAATATTGGTCTGATAAATTAAAAATAAAAAATGAAAATTTATTAATTGTTCTAGATGATATTTCTCTGAAATATGGAAAGCTTAGAATAAAAAAAAATGGTACTGATGGAGGGCATAATGGATTAAAAAATATAAATGAATCATTAAATTCTAATAATTATCCAAGACTAAGATTTGGAATAGGAAATGAATTTATAAAAGGAAATCAATCTAATTATGTATTAGAAAATTTTTCAAAAGATGAAATGAAAGATTTAGAAATAAATATTCAAAATTCAATCCAAATAATTATGTCATTTTGTTATGAAGGAATTAATAGGAGTATGAATAAATATAATTAAACAATAACTGATCCATTAATAGCTTTAGCATCTGGATGCATTAATCTTAGTGAACCATCAGGATTTTCAGCAAGCAATAACATTCCTTGACTTTCAATTCCCATCATTTTTCTTGGTTTTAAATTTACCAAAATCATCACTTGTTTATTTAATATATCTTCTGGTTTATAATATTTTGATATTCCACTTAAAATCACTCTTTTATCAACACCTGTATCAACAATTAATTTTAATAATTTTTCAGATTTTGGTACATTTTCAGCCTCTATAACAGTAGCAATTCTTAAATCAATTTTTGAAAATTCATCAAATTCAATAGTTTCTTTAAGATCCATTAATTTCTCGTTTTTATCTTTTATAGTCAATTTAAGTTTTTCTATTTGATTATCAATTACACTATCTTCAATTTTTGAAAAAATATGATTTATTTCTCCAAGTTTATGACCAGGTTTAATAAGATTATTAGATGAATCATTCCATGATTTAGATAAAATATTTAAAAGTTTAAATATTTTAATTGAAGTAAATGGTAGTAAAGGCTCACATAATATTGCAATATTAGCAACAATTTGAATTGAATTATAAAGTATAGATTTAACTCTTTCTTCATCTGATTTAATGATTTTCCATGGTTCAGTATCTGCCAAATATTTATTACCAAGTCTAGATAAATTAATTATCAAACTCATCGCTTCTCTAAATCTATATTTCTCAATAGATATTTCAATTTTAGACTTAATATTTTCTATTTTATGAAAAATTTCTTTATCACTTTTTATTGATTTTAAATCTTCAGGTACTTTTCCATCAAAATATTTATCTATTAATACCAAAACCCTATTAATGTAATTACCAAAAATTGATACTAACTCATTATTATTTTTAGCCTGAAAATCTTTCCACGTAAAATCGCTATCCTTAGTTTCAGGAAGATTGGTGATAAGACAATATCTCAATTCATCTTGCATATCAGGAAAATCAATAAGATACTCATGAAGCCAGACAGCCCAATTTCTTGAAGTTGATATTTTTTCTCCTTCTAAATTCATAAATTCATTTGCTGGAACATTATCAGGAAGTATATAGTCGCCATGTTCCATCAACATCATAGGAAAAATAATACAATGAAAAACTATATTATCTTTCCCTATAAAATGAACTAACTTTGTATCAGAATGTTTCCAATATTTCTCCCAATCATCTTTCATAAGTTCTTTTGTTGCCGTTATATAGCCAATAGGAGCATCAAACCAAACATATAAAACTTTTCCTTTAGCATTTGGCAATGGTACTTTAATACCCCAATCCAAATCTCTAGTCATAGCTCTAGGTTTTAAACCATCTTTTAACCATGATTTGCACTGTCCTAAAACATTGATTTTCCAATCTTTATGTTTATTAATATAATTTTCAATTTTAGATTGTAATTTATCCATAGGGAGAAACCAGTTTGTAGTCTCTTTTAATATTGGTTTATTTCCTGAAAGTTTTGAAATAGGATTTTTTAAATCTAAAGGACTTAAAGTTTTTCCACATTGCTCACATTGATCTCCATACGCATTTTCATATTTACATGAAGGACATTCTCCTGAGATATATCTATCAGACAAAAATTGATTTTCAATTTCATCATAATATTGAGATGATGAAATTTCATCAAATAATTTTTTGTTGTAAAGATTTAAAAAAAATTCAGAACTAGTCTCATGATGAGATTTGTTAGACGTCCTTGAATAAATATCAAAACTTATACCAAATTTTTTAAAGGAATCATCAATGATTTTATAATAATGATCTACAATTTTCTTAGGAGTAGATTTTTCATTTCTTGCCTGAAAAGTAATTGGCACTCCATGTTCATCAGTGCCACTTACAAATTTCACATCTTCACCCTTAGATCTTAAAAATCTTACATATATATCTGCTGGTATATAAGCCCCCGCTAAATGGCCAATATGAATTGGACCATTTGCATAAATAAGTGCAGCTGTTACTAAATGTCTTTTATATTTTGGCATTTATTTTTTTCTCATCATTTCAAAAAAATCCCACATTTCTGGAGTTACTAATTCTAAATTATTAAACTGACCAGCTCCTTTTAACCATTCTCCACCATCAATAGTTATAACTTCACCATTTATATAAGATGAAAAATCAGATACCAAATAAGCAGCTAAATTAGAAAGCTCATGATGCTCACCTACCCTTCCAACTGGAACTTTTTTTGCAGGATCAAATTTTTCTTTAAGATCTCCTGGTAATAATCTATCCCATGCCCCTTTAGTCGGAAAAGGACCAGGAGCAATAGCATTTAATCTAATGTTATACTTTGCCCATTCAACAGCAAGAGACCTAGTCATTGATAAAACACCAGCTTTTGCACAGGCAGAAGGAACAACATAACCAGATCCAGTCCATGCATAAGTTGTAACAATATTTAAAACATTAGCATCAATCTTTTCTTTAATCCATTTTTTTCCAAGACTTAATGTAAAATTTATTGTACCCTTTAAAACTATATCTATTATAGCATCAAATGCTCTAGTTGAAAGTCTTTCTGTTGGACTAATAAAATTTCCTGCAGCATTATTAACAAGACAATCAACTTTACCAAACTCATCAAAAGATTTTTTAATAACATTATTTACCTCATCTATATTTCTAACATCACATGCTAAAGGAAGAATGTTTCCTTTTTTCGAACTAGTTATTTCTTTTGCAACTTTAGTAAGTAAATTTTCTCTTCTACTTGTTATTATTATATCAGCGCCTAAATCATAAAAATATTCAACCATAGACCTGCCTAGTCCTGAACCACCTCCTGTAACTAATATTGATTTCTTTTTTAAACTATTTTCCTTAAGCATTCTTTTCATAAGTATGTATTAAATTGATGAAACATCCATATCTCTATTAATTTTCTTAACAAGTCCTTGTAAAACTCTTCCAGGACCACATTCAATAAATGATTTATAATCATCAGCTATTAATTTATTAATAGTCTGTGTCCATAAAACAGGAGAAGTTAATTGATTTATAAGATTTTTTTTTATTTTTTCAATATCTATATGTGGATTTGCATCAAAATTTTGATATATAGGCTTATCTGGTTTATTAAATTTTAAACTCGTAATAGCATCTTCTAACTCTTTTTTTGCCGATTCCATATAAGATGAATGAAATGCTCCCCCTACAGGCAATACAATTGTTTTTCCTCCAATTTCTTTTATAGATTCACATGCTTTATCAATTGAGTTTTTAGATCCTGAAATTACAATTTGACCAGGACAATTATAATTTGCAGGTACGACATTAAGAATATTATCACATACACTATTAACCAATGCATCATCTAATCCTAAAATTGCTGCCATAGTAGTTTTATTATTTTTACATGCTTTCTGCATAGCTCTTGCTCTTATAAGTACTAATTTTAGTGCATCTTCAAAAGTTAAACTTCCAGAGCACGATAAAGCTGAAAACTCACCTAATGAATGTCCAGCATATGCGTCTGCATTTATAGTATTAATACTAAATAATATTGTAGAATGAATAAAAATTGCAGGTTGAGTTATATCTGTTTTTGTTAAATCTTCTTGAGAACCATTAAACATTACATCTGTAATATCAAAACCTAAAATAGAATTAGAAAGTTTAAACAACTTTTTTGCAAGATCACTAGAATCATAAAAATCTTTTCCCATGCCTACATATTGTGACCCCTGACCTGGAAATAAAATTACTTTCATAACGTCGATTTATATCAAAAATACTTAAATATGTTAACCATTAATGAATCGATCTAATATTTCTTTTTTTGGAATATAACATGAATCAGATTTTCCAAACCAGCGATATCTATTTCTAGAAATAACATCATAAATCCAATCCCTTACAAAATTTGGTAATATTTTAAATATTATAAAAATTTTAAAAAAACCTCCTAATAAATATGCTATCTTAATTGCAGCATTAGATTTTATAATAATTTTATTATTATGATATAATATTATTGTTTTTCCTTCTAAAGATTCAACTTTATTTTCTTTAATAACTTTTTTTGAAAATGAAGAATCTAGATTAGAAAAATAAAAAAATTTCTTAGAATCAAATCTTAAAATAGAATTTACTTGGCTATTACAAAAATTACAATATCCATCAAATAAAATAATACTCTTACTTACTTTAATACCTGAACCCATCCCTTTATTTGTTTTTGATCATTTTCTTTATCAAGAATATCATAAATTATATCTGCGGTATAATAATATGTTCCACTAGCCAAATCTTTTCCATCAAAATCTTTTCCATCCCAATTAATATAAATTCCATTTTCAACATCCTCTAGAGAATTATATGAAAATAATTTAACACCTGTCCTATCAAAAACATTAAATATTACACTTTTAACAAATCTTGGACATTTATTATAATCAAAATTTGGAATTGAACCATCAGAATAAAAAGGAGTAAAAAAATCATTTTTACCATCTTCATTAGGAGTAAAAACATTTGGTAATAAATAGTAAGGACAATTATCTCTATGAACAGTATCTGATGGAATACTTTCATTACCCGACCTATCAAGAGCAGTAATAAAATAAGAACCTTTCAAATTTGTTAAGTTTTTATGTAAATAATAATTCTCAGAGATAGAAGCAATTATTTCAAAGTTATCTATCCCATTATCAGAAAAATAAACATTATAAATTTTTGAATCTAAAGAGCATTCACTATCATCTAACTCCCACTCTATTCTATTTTCAAAATCTTTTAATTCACAAGATTTGTCAATAAAATAATTTTCACATATAAACTGATCTGATATTTTAAAATCAACTGGAGGACAAGGCGGCACCAAATCATTTGTCTGAGCACATATTTTTTGAGATTTATTAAATATTTGATATCCATTCTCTAATGATTTTGGTAGTGAATCATTCTCATACGAACCAGAAGTGACTACGTAATAACAATAAAATAAATTTTCATCTAATTCAATTCCTTCAAATGAGCCATTATCAGTATAATTAAATCCATTTTGGATAACATTTACTGAATCAATTAAAATAAATTCTTCACTAGCATTCCCACTAACATTATTTCTATATACATAATGCATTGGAAAGTCAATAGTACTATTTGACCAAGGAACATCAAAATTCCAACTTAAATCTATACTTAACTGTTTTCCTTGAAGTTCAAGTCTTACTGATGATGCTTGAGCGGAAAAATCTATTGTATTTTCTTCAGAATCAAATACCTCAATTTCATAATTATATGTATTATTAAGAGTATTTACCAATTGATCAATAAAAAAAGTATCTAATGTCATAATTTGATATTCAAACTCATTCTCTTTTCCAATAAATCCATCATATCTTCTAATTTTATACTTATATGGTTTTGGATATATAACAGGATCCAAAGTTAATGGTGGAAACCAATTAACTTGTATATCACCATTTTCGATAGTAGTATTCTCAATACTTACATTATTAATAATTGGTGCATCAGCCTCTAATATTACACATACTTCTTCAGAAACATAACTAATACCACCTTCAGGAAGAGGAAATTCAGCAAGTAATCTATAACAATATTTAGATCCTGGAGCAAGTCCTTTCCCATCATTTGAATCAATATAACTTATTGTATTTCCATCAACCTCACCAATTAATTGATATCCTGATCCTGCAGGCATTCCAACCTCACAATTATCAGGAATAAACTCATAACTTCCAATTCTTCTCCATACCTGAATAATTGAAGCATTTTCACATGAATATAAGTCCCAATTTAATAATGCATTTCTACCAGGTAATATATCAACTAATAAACCATCTGGAGCAGGAGGAACTATTTGTATTTGCCAAGTCATAAATTCCACTAGATTAGGACCATAATTTGGTTTATCGCTAATTTTAAATTGTACATCATAAGGTCTTTGCCTTACATGATTACAATTTGTTTGCCATTCAAAAAATAATTGAGTAGGTGACTTAGTAAACAATGCAGGATTAGGATTATAAGAAGCTGGTGAAGATATAAATTCAAATGGACCACCAAATGCTTGTATCTTAACATCATTATTATCTGGATCATATCCCACAATAGTATCAATAATTAATGTTCCTGCATCTACACAAATAGGATCCATAGCTTCTAAAATAGGCCTTTCATTTGTAGCATCTTTAATAAATACTTGCATATCCCTAGTTACATGACCTAACTTATACCAAGTATCCGCAACCTTTCTCCATTCAATTACTCGAAAAGCAAAATTATATTCGCCTTCTGCACCTGGTGCATCCCAAACCAAATCACCTACTATAGAATCAAGAGTGAAAGTTGGTGGCCCAAGCCCACTCTCATTTCCCTGAGCATAATCAGTATAAAATTCTTCAGCATTTGGAAAACGATAATTAGTAACTTCATATTCTTTTTCTTGCATAGGAATAACAATCTCATAAGATAAACTATCTCCATCAGGATCATATGCTCCAGGATTATGAATATATCTAATACCCATAATTCCATTATCAATAGGTGGAATTAAAAGTATAGGAGTATTGTTTTGACCAAAAAATGGATCAATAAGTATTTCAGTTTCAATAAAAAAAGGAGTATCTACAGAATTTTCCATATTCAATATTCCATTATTTCTGTTTTGCTCATAATAACTTACAACATACCTTCCAGGTGCTTGAAAAGTATGGACAATTGTAAATAAATTAAGAGCCACCTGATTTTCTAGAAGAATTTTCTGACTTGTCAAGGCTCCCTCATCTAATACTTCGAGAACATTTCCATCTCCAAAATAAAAAGTTCCACCTCCAAACTCAACTTCAGAACCAGTATCAGTATAACCAATTATAGTAAATTCATAGGTTAAACTAGTTGTAGATATTCTTTTTGCAATAATTTCTCCAGCTCTTATATGAGTTGAAAAAACATCGTATTTCACTAATAATAATACAAATAAAAAAAAGATTATTTTTTTAAACATTCTATCAAATATATTAACGATTAAAATAGTAAAAAATTATCATTTCATTTCTTTTATTAAAAGAATATAAACTGGCAAATGATCACTATATCCATCTAAAAAACTACCCCCAGCAAAACTTCTAAAAGGATAGCCTTTATATCTTCCGGATTGATTATAAAGATATTTTTTACTGTATATACCTGTCTTATAATATGAAAAATTTGAATTATTTTTACCAATAAGAGAACTTGAAAAAATAATTTGATCAAATAAATTCCAATTATCTCTATATGCTAAAGTTCCTCTTCCTTCTCTATGCATTTTTTCCATTGGATTATACATATCAAATTTTCCAAGATTTTCCTTATCGCTCTTAGTATTCAATATTTTTTTTATACTCTCATTAATGGGGTCGTCATTAAAATCACCCATAGTTATGATTTTAGCTTTTTTACTTATTGATTGTATTGAGTCAATTATTCTTCTATTTAACTCTGCAGCTTTATTCCTAAAAGGTCTTGATCTTAATTCTCCTCCAGATCTAGAGGGCCAATGATTTACAATGAAATATATTTTTTCATTTTCTAAGTATCCTTCTACTACCAATTGATCCCTTGTATAATCTTGCCTATTTCTTTCTTCATCATAAATATCTAAAAATGTACTATTTGTATTTAAAGGTTTAAATAAATTTTTTTTATATATTAAAGCTACATCAATTCCTCTCTCATCTGGAGAATCATAATGAACAATACCATAATTACCTTTTTTTAATTTTTCTGTGTTTACAAGGTCAACTATTACATCTTTATTTTCTACTTCACATAAGCCAACTATTGTTGGCAATGTATTTGTTTCATCATAACCAATTTCAGAAATTACTTTTGACATATTTTCAATTTTCTTCCAATAAATTTTTGATGTCCATTTATCTTTTCCATCAGGAGTCCTTGAATCATCATATGTACTAGGATTATCAAGTGTATCGAACAAATTTTCTACATTATAGAAAGCAATTGCATGGATTTTATTTTTTTCTTGAGAAAATAAATCAAAGTCAATAATTAATAAAAAGGTGATAAATAATGATATAATCTTAACATTCATTTTTTTATAATTCTAATTGTTTTAGAAATATCATCCATGTTAATTTTTAATATATATAAACCCGAAGTTAAACTTGAAATATCTAATTTATTATTTAATAAATGAAAATCATTATCAAATATTTCCTCACCATTTAATGAATAAATTCTAATAGTAATCCGTTTATTATTACTTGACTCAATAATTAAATTATCAATAATAGGATTTGGATAAATTTTTATATTTTCTGATATCAACTTTTCAATTGATAAAATAGAATTTTCTATAACATTAATTTGTACTTGAGCACTATCAGAAAGTTCTCCATCTGAAACTTCAATAAGAAGTAAAAAAAACTGATAATTATCATAATTAATATAACTGCCTTCTTTGACTAAAATATGTCCTGATTGACTTATTTGAAAAATTTCTTCATCATTTCCAGATAAAATATTGTATGATAGTAAATCATTATTAGGATCAAATGCATTTAATTTTCCAATAATAACTCCATCATTAGGATTTTCTGAAATTGTAAATATAGTATCTGAAACTACTGGAGGGTTATTATTCACAACAATACTTTCATTACTAAATACAATTTTAGTAGTTACAGGTAAATGATCAGATGCATCATGTAAAGCATTTGCTATTTCTTCATTAACTACATTATTCGGCATAATATTAAGAGCCATATTATAATGATGTCCATCATTTCCAATAACAGTGTAACTATTTTCAATTGTAAAGATCCTATTACTTCTTATTAAAGAATCCGAAAACAAAATATAATCAAATCGATCATCAAGTCCTCCATGTGCTCCTCCTCCAAATTGAGATGTTCTTGTAGATTGAGTATGAATACTTGCATATAAGGGGTCATTATACTTTCCTCCTCCTGATATTAAATCATTAAATTTTCCAAAACCAGTATTTGACTCTAAAAAAAATTCTTTATAAGCTGGCTCTTCTGTAGAATATATATTAAAATCTCCAGCAGCTATATAAAAAAATTCATTATTCATTTGTGAAGTATAATCTTTTAATTGAGATATCTGCATTCTACGTTTTTCTTCATTACTAGAACCACTACTTGCTTTTAGATGCATATTAAAAATCACAAATTCTGTATTTGTTATTTTATGTCTTAATCTAAATATCATAATAGGTCTAGGATCACCATCTATTTTTGAAGTTGATATAAAATCAAATTTATTTTTATTATAAAATAATGCTTGATCAATATCTGTTTCAGGAACATTTATAAAAACTGCATCTTCATATTTATTATCTGAATTGTTTAATATATTATCTAAAAAATTACTTACTCCACCTTCATTGCTAAATTCTTGAGTAATGTATACATCAGCATTAATATAATCAGTAACTTTTTTAAAATGAGTATTCCTATCTGTTTCAGCATCAAATCTTAATAAATTATACGTAGCAAATAAGACCGTATCCTGTGATTTTATCTGATTAACTAAACAAAAGAATACATTAACAAAAAGAAATATTTTTCTCATTAAAATATATGCAAAAAATTAATTTTAAAATTCTAATTATTATAAATAAAAATAGTTAGATATTAAATTATAACTTTAATTATTTTAAATTCTTTTGCAACAAAAATATCGAGATATATCTTTGTTAAGATTAATCTATTTAATGAATAAAAATAATATACTAACAAATAAACTTAGAAATGATAGATGGTGGATATCACCACTGCTTGTTCTTTTAGGTTTATTAAGTTTTATAATATACTCTACATGGGCTGCATGGCAAGGTGAATATTTTTGGTGGAGTGCTGGAAATGAAGGATTTGGAGGTTACTTATCTCCCTTTTATTCTCCAACAGTATTTATAGACTCTACAAAACCAGGAATTCCTCCAATAGATCATGCACTTTTAGGTTTATGGCCTAAATGGTTAAGTTGGCTTCCTGGCCAATCACCAGCATGGTTAATTTTAATATTTCCACTTTCTTTTAGATTTACTTGCTACTATTATAGAAAAGCCTACTATAGAGCTTTTGCATGGTCTCCTCCTGCTTGTTCAATACAACCAGTCAAAGGAATTCCTTCTAAAATAACGGGTAAACAATATAAAGGAGAAACTGGTCTTCTTATTTTTCAAAACATTCACAGATATGCAATGTATTTTGCTATAATCTTTATTTTCATTTTAAGCTATGATGCTTATATCTCATTTTTTAATAATGGAAATTTTGGAGTTGGTGTAGGAAGTATAATCCTCTTAATAAATCCTATTTTACTTGGATGTTACGTCTTTGGATGCCATTCCTTAAGACATCTAGTTGGTGGAAATTTTGATTGCTATTCATGTAGCCTCTATCGAGATCAAGTTTCTCATAATAGTTGGAAAATAGTTACTATTCTAAATAGAAGACATGAATTATTTGCATGGTTAAGTCTTATATGGGTTGGGTTTGCTGACGTATACGTAAGACTTGTATCAATGGGAATTATTAATGATTTAAATACATGGGAATTATAATATTATGTTAGATATTTCAGACATAAGAAGAATGCAATTTGATGTGCTAATTATTGGTGCTGGAGGTGCTGGTTTATCAGCTGCAATTTCTGCATCTCAAGATAGTAAAATGAGAGTTGGTTTAGTTTGTAAGTCTTTACTTGGCAAGGCTCATACTGTTATGGCTGAAGGAGGGATGGCAGCAGCACTAGGAAATGTTGATAATAGAGATGATTGGAAAATTCATTTTAGGGATACTATGCGGGGTGGAAAAATGCTTAATAATTGGAAAATGGCTGAAATTCATGCAAAAAATTCTCCTAAAAGAGTTAGAGAACTAGAACACTGGGGAGCTGTATTTGATAGGACAAAAAAAGGATTAATTAATCAAAGAAATTTTGGAGGTCACAGGTATCCAAGGCTAGCACATGTTGGAGACAGAACTGGACTTGAAATGATTAGGACATTACAAGATCATGGAATTCATCAAGGTATAGATATACAAATGGAATGTACTGCTCTTGATATACTTAAAGATAAATCAGGAAAAATTTCAGGAATAGTTTGCATGTATAGAGAAACGGGAGAATTTATAATTTTTGAAACAAAATCTCTAATTTTTGCTACTGGAGGAGCTGGAAAGGCATGGGAAATAACTTCAAATAGTTGGGAATATACTGGTGATGGATACGGAATGGCGTATGAGGCAGGAGCTGAACTATTAGATATGGAATTTAATCAATTTCACCCGACAGGAATGGTATGGCCACCATCTGTAAAAGGAATCCTTGTAACTGAAGGAGTTAGAGGAGAAGGTGGTATTTTAAAAAATAGTAAAGGAGAAAGATTTATGTTTGACTACATTCCTGAAATATTCTCAAATGAAACTGCTGATACTGAAGAAGAAGCAACTAGATGGTTAAACGGTGACAAAGATGCTAGAAGACCACCTGAACTTCTTACAAGAGATGTTGTTGCTAGAGCTATAAATACTGAAGTTAAAGCTGGTAGAGGATCAAAACATGGAGGAGCATACCTAGATATTGCCACAGAAAGAAGTTCTGAAGATATTAAAAAGAAACTACCATCAATGTACCACCAATTCAAAATACTTGCTGAACTTGATATAACTAAAGAACCAATGGAAGTTGGACCAACATGCCATTATTTCATGGGAGGAATTAAAGTTGATGCTGAAACTACTATGACTAATGTAGATGGATTATTTGCTTGCGGAGAAGCCGCTGGAGGAATGCATGGAGCAAATAGATTAGGAGGAAACTCTTTATCAGATCTTCTAGTATTTGGAAATTTATCTGGTATTCAAGCTGCTAAATATGCTAAAAACATTAGTTCCATGCCTAAAATTGATGATAATGACATAAGAAAAATTATACAAGGAGCAACATCTATTTTATTAAAAGAAAAAGGTAATAATCCATACCTCATTCATGAAGAACTTCAAAAAATTATGCAATATAATGTAGGAATCATACGAACAAAAAAAGAAATAAAAAATGGTATAAAGGAGATTGATCTATTAAAAAGTAAGTTTAAAGATGTTAAAGCACCTGGATCAAGCCAATTTAATCCTGGATGGCATGAAGCACTTGCTTTAAGAAATCTTCTTATCTCTGCAGAAAGTGTTGCTAAATCTGCACTTATAAGAGAAGAAAGTAGAGGTGCACATACTAGAGAAGACTTTCCTTCTGAAAAAGAAGAATGGATAAAATATAATATCATCAATAAAAAAGGAAAAGATGGTAAAATGGAAACTACTAAAATTCTACGATCAAACCCTGATCAAGAATTAAAAAGAATAGCGTATTCTAAACTTGATGCATTAGAGAAAGAAGTAAAAATTGATCATGATAAAATAAAAATTTCATAATGAGTAAAAGGAATTTTAAAATTTATAGAGGAGATGATGAAAGAGGAGAATTAGTAAACTACAAATGTGAAGTTACTGAAGGAATGGTTGTTCTAGATGCAATTCATAAAATTCAATCTAATCAAGCTAATGACCTAGCATGTAGATGGAATTGTAAAGCTGGAAAGTGTGGGTCTTGTGGTGTTGAAATTAATGGAAAACCAAAGCTTGCATGTATGACAAGAATGAATGAATTTGAAGAAGAACAAACAGTAGTTATTACACCTTTAAAATCCTTTCCTGTAATTAAAGACATAGTTTCAGATGTATCTTGGAATTATAAACAGAATGAAAAAATAATTCCATTTTCTCCCTCAAAAAAGGACAAAGAAAAAGACTTTGTTATGATGCAAAAAGATATTGATAGAGTACAACACTTCAGAAAATGTATAGAATGCTACTTATGTCAAAATGTTTGCCATGTAATTAGAGATAATGATACTAAAGAAGATTTTGTTGGCCCCCGATTCATGACAAGGCTTGCTAGTCTAGAAATGCATCCATATGATAGAGCTGATAGAATTCCTGATATAAAAAATGATCATGGATCTGGTATGTGTAATATTACAAGATGTTGTACTGAAGTCTGTCCAGAAGAAATACAAATTACAGACGATGCAATCATTCCTTTAAAAGAGAGAGTTGTAGATAGATTTTATGATCCAATAACAATACTATTCAGAAAAATATTTGGTAAAAAAAAGTGATACTTTATTAAAAATTTATTTTCTCAAGTGATATTCCTTTTGTTTCAGGCATCATCTTTATTACAAAAATCAATTGTAAAATCATCATCATTCCAAATCCATAAAATATCATTCCTGGATTATTTCCAAGAATATTAATTATAGTAGGTGTAACTGCTGTTATTAATGCTGCAAAAATCCAATGAACTGCAGTTCCAAATGATTGTCCCCTAGCACGCATATGATTGGGAAAAATTTCAGATATAAAAACCCATATCACTGTTCCTTGACCTATAGCGTGAGATGAAATAAAAATGAGTATAAAAAATAATAACACAAAAGGGTCAAGTTGATAAATAAAGCATATAGCTATTGTAAATAGACTTACAATATATCCAATGGAACCTATAAGCATTAAATTTTTCCTTCCATAATTATCAATTAATCTAAGTCCAACCAAAGTAAAAATTAAATTTACCAATCCAATTGATACCGAACTCATGAGAGAATCTGCAGTTGCAAATCCAGCAGTTTGAAGAATTTCTGGAGCATAATATAAAACAAAATTAATTCCAGAAAGTTGATTAAAAAATGCTAATAAAAATGCTAATTTAATTTGTTGATTAAATACTCCCGAAAATAATTTTTCTGACTTTTTATTATTTATTGAATTTTGAATCTCTTCAATTTTATTTTGAATTTCTTTTTTCTCATAAATTAGAGTAAGAATTTTTCTTGCAGAATCTATATCATTTTTAAAAAGAATAAGCCATCTAGGGCTTTTAGGTACACTTAAAACTGATAATATATAAAAAAAAGCAGGTATAGTTTCTATTCCAAGCATATACCTCCAATCTAAATCTCCTCCAAATCCTTTTAATAAATAATTGGAAAAAAATGCAATAAGTATTCCAAGAACAATATTAAACTGATAAAGGGCTACCAATTTTCCCCTATTTTTTCTATTTGAAATTTCAGAAATATAAGTAGGCGAAGCTACTGTGGATGCACCTACTCCAACGCCTCCAATAAACCTAAAAAATGAGAAAGAATACGCATCTGGTGCTATTGCAGATCCTAATGCAGAAACAAAAAATAAAACCCCTATCCAAATAAGTGTATTTTTTCTTCCAATTTTATCACAAGGAATAGATCCGAAAACTGATCCCAAAACTGTTCCCCAAAGAGCCATTGACATTATAAATACACCATGAAATATAGGCGATGTATTCCAAAGCTCTTTAATTGGAAGATTCGCTCCAGATATAACAACAGTATCAAAACCGAATAAAAATCCTGCCAATGCAACAGATATAGACCAAGAAAAAACTTTTTTGTTATTCATGGAAATAATATTTTTGCCAAGATAATAAAATTTTATATTCATTATGATATTAGGAATTGATTTAGGAGGAACAAAAATTGAAGGAATTATTCTTAAGTCAGATAAGGAGCCAATAGAAATAAAAAGATTAAGAATCAATACAGAAGAAGATAAAGGTTACAAGCAAATAATTAACAATATCAAAAGATTAGTAGATATTCTTGAAAATAAAGTGAATTATAAATTCAAAAAAATCGGTATAGGTACACCTGGAACTCTTGATCCTGAAACTCAACTTTTAAAAAACTCAAATTCAAAGAATCTTAATAAAAAATCTATAAAAAGTGACCTAGAAAATTTATTAGGAAAAAAAGTAAACATTGACAATGATGCTAATTGTTTTACCCTTGCAGAAACAAAATTTGGAGCTGTAAAAGATCAGATACCTCATGCTAAAATAGTATTTGGAGTCATAATGGGAACAGGTGTTGGAGGCGGAATAATAGTAGATAATAAAATATTATATGGAAAACAAGGAATAGGAGGTGAATGGGGACACACAATTATTAAAGATGATGGAGAGATGTGCTACTGCGGAAAAAAAGGATGTGTAGAGTCAGTAATCTCTGGTAGAGCACTTCAAAAATATTATACTTCTTTATCTGGAAAAAAATTACCATTTAAAGATATTTATAAGAATATAGAAACTGATTTAAATGCAAAGAAAACATTGAAAAGAATGATTACATATTTTGGTAAGGGTCTTAGCAATGTTGTTAATATAATTGATCCAGATATAATAGTGTTAGGTGGAGGTCTAAGTAATACAAATGAATTATATGACCAAGGGTATGAAGAACTAAAAAAGTATATTTTCAATCCAACATTTAAAACTAAAATAATAAAACCCAAACTAGGAGATAGTGCAGGAGTTTACGGTGCTGCACTCTTATAAAACTAGTATCCATATCTTGATTTGGTAGCATTATAATTTTGCTCTATTTCAGATTGTGTAAGTGTAGAAGAATACACATAAACAGCACCCATATTTCCATTAAATCCATATCTTGTAGAATGATTTGCAAAGTCTGGATCATGTCTATAATCTCGTCCTATGCAGAACCAATCAGATCCATAATCAACATTATGAGAAGCAGTTATTGAAGCATCTAATGAAGTATTAATATAATATTTTCCAGTTGTACCACTTTTTGTGAATGTAACAAATTTCCATGCTACGGGATTTTCTAAAACCGATGATGAAGATTGAGTATTAAAACCATATGATCCATCATGATCCCAAAATAATAATTTACCTGTATTCTCCTTTACTTGGAATACAAATTCATCATCAATATTAGTTGGTGTTCTAGATGATTCAACAAGTACACCGTTACGATTTGTCACAGAAGTTACTTTTATCCATAGAGATATTGTAAGATTACTAGTATTTAAATCACTTATTGGATTAATACAAAAATAATCATAGCCATCAAAAACGAGATTTCCCCCATTATCACTAGAAAAAGTAATTCCACCATTTTTAAGCGTAAAATCATTATTACTTGAAGATAAATCATTCCATACTGTAAGATCATTAGAATCAAAAGAAGAAGAATTGCTTGCATCTAGATGAAGAATAAGATTAGATTCTATAATCTTCTTTTTAAAATAAATACCTTGATAAGAAGGAAGAATCTGAGAGAACGATTCTGTAAATATTAAAATAAGAAGAAATAATATTAGATTTGATTTTATCATGAAACAAATATTTATAATATCTCTGTTTATTCCATTAACATTACAGAATATTTATGGACAAGATATGTTATCAACAGGGAAACAAGATTTCTTATATAAAGAAGATAACCATAAAATAGGTTTACCTAAACCTAAAGAAAAAAGAATAATATTCTTTGGTAATTCAATAACTCAAGGATGGAGTTCTTTTACAAATTATTTTAAAGAAAATAATTATATAAATAGAGGAATTAGTGGACAAACAACACCTCAGATGCTTCTAAGATATAATGATGATGTTATTAATCTAAAACCATATGCTGTAATTATACTTGCCGGAACAAATGATCTCGCAGGAAATACTGGACCAATAACGATTGAAGAAATTTTTAATAATATAAAATCCATGACTGAAATTTCTACTGCAAATAATATTAAAGTATTTCTTTGCTCTATTCTGCCAGTCTACGATTACTTATGGAGCCCAAAAATTTTTCCAAGTAATGATATTATCAAATTAAATATAATGATAAAAAAATATTGCAAATCAGGAATAGCCACATATGTAGACTATCATACATCAATGAAAGACGAAAAAAATGGATTAAAGAATAAATTTACATACTGGAATGAAGCTCATAATGAGTATGATGGTGTCCATCCAGACAAAAAAGGATACTTACATATGGAAAAAATTATTCGAAAAAAATTAAAAGAAATTCTCTAACCAATTATCTCATTAAACTTTTTTACAACCTCATCATATTTCTTCTTTGATATATTATAGGTTTTCTCATGACTCTTAGTGTGTATTGATGTAGTATTTGATAACTCCCAACTCATACCACCAAGTCTTCTTTGAATTGAAGGTGATGATCCAGAAAATACATCTGCATAATTCAAACTTAGTTTTCCTGTTAATATCATTCTCAAATCCATTAATTTACTTTTTTTCATGTACATATAATTAACATTTGTTGCAGACTTTGAATTAATGACTGTATTAATTTCACCATTTACATCTTCAATAGCATCATCAATATCATCGACCAATTTTTCAACATCACTAAATAACTTATCGAATTTTAACTGGAAATTATACAACTCAAATCTTTCTTTCTGAGTGGACTTACTTCCATACTGAATAACTTCAAAATCTTGCTTTTCTGTCAATTCAGTAAAAGTATTATTTTCATACTTAGATAAATGTACATTATATGTCCCAGGAGGTACAAGTGGACCTGAATAATTATTTTCATCTTCTATATTTCTATATGAATATGTTCTCAAATTCCAATAAGTCTCATTATAACCCTGAGAATTATTACCCTCTACCCTTCTTACTATATCACCATTAAGAGACTCAATAGTTATGAAAATCTTAGGTTTTTCTTCTTTTATTTCTTCATCAAGCTGATCTTTAGAAGGATAGTTTATAGGCTCACTTCTATTAAGTTTAGATTTTTCTTCTTTTTGTCTTTTCTCTTCTTTAGATATCAATCTTTTTTTCAGATAATAAGATAACTTAACTCCATATGGTGGATTAGGTGAAGTAAAAAAATTATGTCCAGTTGCAGATTTCTCAGGAGATGCAATAACAAATTGCAATGCATCTTTTACTGAAAACAAGTGAGCATCTTTTGAGAGAAAATCTTTTGAAACTTCCCTTATAGGAGAATAATCATCTACAATATAAAAACCTCTTCCAAAGGATGCGGCAACTAAATCATCTTCCCCTTCATGAATTTCTAAATCCCTAATTGCAATAGTTGGAACATCTTTAAATTTGTTCCAATTGACACCACCATTTATGGAATAAAACATTCCAAATTCAGTACCTACAAATAAAATATTAGAGTTAATGTGATCTTCAACAACTGACCAAACAAAATTATTTTTTGGTAAGTTTGAAGAAATCATTTTCCATGTATTTCCACCATCAGATGTCTTTATTATATAAGGTTTATAATCTCCATATTTATGGTAATTAAATGTAACATATATAGTATTCACATCATGCTTAGATGCAACTACGTCTGTCACATAAGCTCGTGATGGAATTCCAGGAAAGTTTTCAAATTTTCTCCATGAAACTCCATTATCTTTAGTTATTTGTACAAGACCATCATCGGTACCCACAATAATCATACCTTCTTTAATTCTAGACTCATCAAGAGATACAATTGTACCTAAAGGAGATGTAAACACATTTTTAAAAATTGCATCTACGCTCCATATCTTACCCATAACTTTCTTTTTATTTCTATCTTCATTTCTTGTAAGGTCGTCACTAATCTTTTTCCATGAATTTCCTCTATCATCACTCTGGAAAAGATAATTAGCAGCAAAATAAAGTCTATCAGTGTTATGTGGACTAATAATTAATGGAGAATCCCAATTCCATCTATATGCTGGTTCGTTAGAGTCAGGCTGTGGTCTTATACCAATTTTTTCACCATTTGATTTATCATACCTCATTATTCCTGCATATTGTGACATTGTATATATTATATTAGGATCTTTAGGATCTATTCTCACCTGGAAACCATCTCCACCAGTAGTTACAAACCAATCACTATTTCTTATTCCTGAACTATTATTTGTCCTAGATGGTCCACCAAAACTATCATTATCTTGAGTACCTCCATAGACATTATAAAATGGTTTTTCATTATCTATACCAACTCTATATAACTGAATTATTGGAAGATTATCAATAAATTTCCAAGTTTTCATTCTATCAAAACTCTCATAAATTCCACCATCACAACTTATCATTATATAATCTGGATCATTAATATCAAAAAGAACATCATGACTATCTACATGTTTCTTGTTTTCTGGAATTCTTTCAAATGTTTTTCCACCATCTTCAGTGACGTAAGATCTCATATCTACAGAATATATCTTATCAAACTGATTAGGATCAGGAAAAATTTCAACATAATACTGAGAATCTACAACTTGATAGTCACTCATTTTTTTCCAAGTCTCTCCATAATCTTCTGACCTATAAAAACCTTTTGTGTCTTTTTTTGCAGTTATTAAAGCATAAACTACATTAGACTTCTGAGGAGATATAGCTAGTCCAATTCTACCAAGATCACCGCCAGGAAGACCATTTTTTAATTTTTTCCATGTCTTCCCCTTATCTACAGATTTATAAATTCCACCATCTGGACCACCTGCAACAATTATTCCAAAATGTCTTCTTCTCTGATAGGTGCTAGCATACATAATATTATTATTATCATGGTCCATAACAACATCAGATATTCCTGTATCATTATTAACATGTAGTATCCTTAACCAAGTTTTTCCTCCATCAATCGAATTATACAATCCCCTTTCACCACCTGAATTCCAAAGAGGTCCCTGAGAAGCAACATAAATATTATCTGAATTATTAGGATCAATAATAATTTTTGCTATATGCTCAGATTTTTTTAAACCTACATTTTTCCATGTCTTACCAGCATCAATACTCTTGTAAACACCATCACCAAATCCAACAGATCTTTGACTATTATTTTCACCTGTACCTAACCACAATACATTTGGATTATTCGGATCCATAGAAATTGTTCCAATGGAGTAAGATCCATAAACATCAAATATTGGAATCCATGTTGTTCCAGAATTTTGAGTTTTCCACACATTCCCTGAGGCAGTTGTAACATACCATATGCTAGAATTCGAATAATCTTTTACAACTTTAGTTATTCTACCTGAAACTTTTGCAGGACCTATGTTTCTAACTTCTATATTATCAAATATTGAGGTATTAAATGGTTGTTGATTTCTTTTTTGTGATACTAATTCAATAGATAAAATTGAATTAATCACTATAAATAGTATTATTTTAAATTTCATTTTTAGTTAATTTTCTTATTCAAATATATATTTTTTTAAATAAGAAATTAT
>JAYZHG010000111.1:0-8096 GCA_036166735.1 Bacteroidota bacterium
TTTGATTTCCATTTACCATTCCCATGAATCCCCAATCTTTTTGTGTATTAATCTTCCACTCGTCGTAAAAAACTTTATGTGTTTTGTAAATAGCATCCCATCCAAATAAATCTGCTATTTCTATATACATAGCATGGCCTCTGTGCTGATATCTCACTTCATGACATACACTAGGATTCATTGTTGGGTCACAACTGATTTCTCTATTATTTCTAAAATTATCTGTAATTATCCAGTCTATTGTAGTTTGATCCATTGTTAATTTTTGAAAGGCTGAATATTTAAAAGCTGTGTCAAGTGGAAGTTCATAATATTTATTCCATATGTATACTGCAGGAAGGTGAACAATAGACTCTGTCGCATTACCCAAAGTAGGGTGCCATTCTAAATGTCCCATTTCGTGGAACATTGTCACAACACCTCCTATCTTTTGTGGTTCGTTTTCTAGTAATGCAATTAACATCATTCCCTTGTCATCATCATCATAGACAGCAGGATATCCTGTGCCATATCCACCGTCAGGGATTCTTGTATCAGATATAATGTATTCTGCTCGTGACCTTTCTTGTGGTCTTCCTCCAACGTAATTAAAACCATCAGCAACTTCATCCCATTTTTCCATCATTAATCTTGGATCAGTTAAATTGATTGATCCTGGACTTATCCCATCTAATACATCAATTGGAAGAGTAGTCATAAACTTATCGGATTCAATATCAACCCACTTCACACTTTGCTCAACTAATTCAGCTTGCCAAACTGAGAGGTCAGTTCCTTTTGCTTCCCTAGTTGAGAAATATGGTGATTTTACTGCGCCATCAATTTTAATATCAAAGTATCCAAAGTTCGATCCTTCAGGGACTAACATGTATATTCCTCCACCGAATGGATTTACAATTTTTGTTTCTTCTGTACTTAAACCAAACCTATTTGAGATTCTTAAAAATCTATTTGTTTGACTTAAATTCGAGTGATCTCTTTCATGTGCACCTATCATTACACTCATTCCCTTATCAACATGATTTGTTGGAATAGTTATAGTTATTAATTCCCCTGGTGGTGCATAGTGTCCCGTTGGTCTTTTTGCATCCCATGTATCATTTAAATGTCTTGCTCCATGTATCACATTATAGGTGCCATTAATTTCAACAGAAGCGTCATTTATTCTTGGAGAAGAATCTTTAACTTTTCCTGGAAATACTTCAGAAAATTCAAATTTAATTCCTTCCATCTCCTCAGCATTTGAATTGTACTCCTCATCAAAAATAGCTTGTTGTAAGAAAATAAGGGTTTGTGTTTCTACTGGTAATTCAGCAAACATAGCTTGATTTCCATTTGCAAATACTGGTTCATATTTATTTTCATACGCATTTAAATATTCTAAAATATCTGATTTTGCAGCAGTAAAATTTCCGCTATAATTTAATTGAATATCAGTTAGGTATTTTTGTAATTGACTTTCAGATAATGGAGAGGAACCATTTACATGATTTGTCATCGCATTCAAAGCTGTGGTAAGTTCAGAAAGTAACGTATTACTTTTTGGTGAATATATTTTTAAGTTGTCTACTAGAACTGTTGAAGTGAAACCATTATATGGTAAAGAACTTGAATTATTTAACCATCCTATCCTAATGTAATTATCTTTTACTGCTTGTTTTATTTTATCTAAGTTATAATAACTATCAAAATATGCAGAGGATGATGTATTATTAAGAATTGTAGTCCATTTGTTCTTCTCAAAATCAAGAATTAATCTGAATTTAACAAATTCTCCAACATCAAAAGTTCCAATGTTATTTCTGCTTCCTCCTGGATGATTTTCTACTCCCTCATTATATCCTCCATCAGTATAATTTAAAATAACTTTATAATTATTATTATCAATTTTATCAGTCCAAACATTAATTCCAGTTGTATTATCATTCCAGCCGGCTGAGAGTTCAAGTATTTCTTTCCTTCCATCATCGCTTCCAAGTGTTGTTATTTTAAAATCAAAAACAAACTCAATGCTTTTATCAAAATCAAGTTGATTATTTAATGACATAGGTAAGTATATTCCTTGTGTGGGATCTAACAGAATACCTAATCCTGACTGACCAGTAGTATAAACTGGAGTAGTACTGCTAATGTTGCCATTTACAGTATAAGTACCATCAAATCCTGAAATATTATCCGTTAGATTATTTTCAAAACCATAAGACACTATTTGTCCATAAAAAGTTGAAGGGACTAATAATAATAGAATTAAGATATATTTCATTTTACTTTGGTAATTTTTTTATTCTTAAGTCTTCAGTATAAACGTAATAGTCCCTATCAACTTCAATAGTCTTATTTTTAATATTCATTTCTTTCCAAGAATTTGTTGGAGACAACCATTTCTTTTTTTTATCAATTATTACTTCAATAGGCATATCGAATCCATCAATTGTATTTGACCACCTGTACTTTAACTTTTTATTTTTAATTGTGTATTCTAAAGTAGGTATTCTTATATCTCTTAGATATTGATCAAAGACATATTTTAAATCAAAACCTATATTTTCTGAAATGTAATTTTCAATTTGATTGGATGTTACGGTTTGGTGGTAAAATGTTTTGTTTAAACCTCTCAAAGTTTTTCTCCATTTTTCATCATCATTAGTAATCTGTCTTATGGTATGAAGTAAATTAGCTCCTTTTGAATACATATCTCCTGAACCTTTACTGTTTACATCATATATTCCAATTATAGGTTTCTCATTTTTAATTCCTCTTCTTGTTCCTATTGTGTAATCTGCTCCAGCTTCTTTTCCATTATGATAGTTAAGAAATAAATTTTCTGAATAGGCTGTAAATCCTTCATGAACCCACATGTCAGCTATATCTATATAGGTTATGTTATTAGCAAACCATTCATGGCCTGATTCATGGATAATAATAAAATCAAATTTTAATCCCCATCCTGTATTAGAGGGATCTCTCCCTAAATAACCTTTTAAATATTTATTGCCATAGGTAATAGAACTTTGATGTTCCATTCCTAGATATGGAACTTCAACTAATTTGTAACCATCCTCATAGAAAGGGTAGGGGCCAAACCAATGTTCAAAAGCATCTAACATTTTTGGTACATCCATGAAATGAATTTTTGCTTTTTCAAGGTTATACCTAAGAACATAATAGTCAACATCTAATTTTCCTTTTTCACCATCGTATATTTCTGAAAACTTGACATAATCTCCAATATTTACGTTTACTCCATAATTATTAATAGGATTACTAACAAACCAGTGATACGTTGTTGTGTTATCATCATGTGATGAAACTTCCCTTAATCTTCCATTTGAAACATTCATTAAATTGTTAGGGACATTAATACTCATTAACATGCTATCTACTTCATCATACATATGGTCTTTATTGGGCCACCATACACTTGCTCCGAGACCCTGACAAGATGTGGCTATAAAATGATTGCCATTTTCATCTTTTTCCCATGAAAATCCTCCGTCCCAAGGAGCTCTAACTGCTTCTTTAGGTTCTCCTTCATACTCTACTATCACATAATTGACATCTCCAATATTTTGTGTTTCTTCTAGTTTTATAAAATACGCATTCCCATCCCTATTAATTTCTAAAGCAGTATTATTTTGTTTGGCAGATGTTATAATTAAGGGTTCTTGTAAATCAATCTGTATCATATCGTGTTTTTTTAAAACAGTATATCCAATTGTATTTTTTCCTTTGATTGTTTTGTTGTCTGGGTTAATAGAAATATCTAAATGATAATAATTTAAATCCCACCAAGCTCTTTCAGGTGTTATACTACCTCTTAATGTGTCTTGTCTAGTAAAAGGAGTTTTTTCAGAAATTTCCTGTGCGATTAATTCTATAGACATTATAGATAACAATAAAATTACTAGTTTAGAAATTTTTACCATGATTTGGATTCTAAATTTATAGAAAAAACTCTTATAACACTACTGTCACATGTTTCAAATTGTATTTTTATTTCAATTTTAGTAGATTGTTCACTTCTCTAAAAAATAAAAATGTTTATAGTAGAAAATTATACACTAGCCGTATTTTTATGTATCATAACAATGTTCTGTTGGGGTTCTTGGGCTAATGCTCAGAAAATGACTTCAAAAGATTGGTCATTCCCTTTATTTTATTGGGATTACTCTATAGGTGTTGTTCTTTTATCATTAATTTTTGGATTGACACTAGGAAGTAGTGGAATAGAAGGAAGAAACTTTATTGATGATATGTTTCAAGGAAATTCTACTTCTTTTTTGTCGGCATTTCTTGGTGGTGTTGTTTTTAACATAGCAAATTTATTAATTGTTGCAGCTATAAGTATTGCTGGAATGGCTGTTGCTTTTCCAATAGGAATTGGTATCGCTCTTGTTTTGGGTGTTACAATTAATTACATGGCTACTCCAATAGGTGATCCTATTCTTCTTTTTGCTGGAGTATTTATAGTAGTAGTAGCTATAATTATTGATGCTTTAGCTTATAATAGACTAACAAGTAATAATTATAAGTCTTCTTCAAAAGGAATTGTTATTTCAATAATTGGAGGTATTTTGATGGGTTTTTTCTATCGTTTTGTAGCGTATTCTATGTCAGCAGATTTTAAAAATCCAGAGGAAGGCTTCTTTACTCCTTATACGGCTGTATTTATATTTTCGTTAGGAATTTTTCTTTCTAATTTTTTATGGAATACCTATTTTATGTATAAGCCAATTCAAGGAGAAAAAGTTTCTTATCTTGATTATTTTACTAAAGGAACAACTAATCTGCATTTAATTGGAATTTTTGGTGGTGTTATATGGTGTATAGGGATGTCATTAAGTATGATAGCAAGTGAAAAGGCTGGTTATGCAATTTCATATGGTCTTGGTCAGGGGGCAACTATGGTAGCTGCTGCATGGGGAGTTTTTGTTTGGAAAGAATTTAAGGGCTCACCTAAAGGAACTGATAGATTAATATATATGATGTTTTTATTTTTTATTGTTGGTCTATCACTTATTATTTTTTCTAGATATTAAGTGATTTATAGTACAAAAATGAATAGTTATAATAAAAAGTATTTATCCGTTGATCAAATAAATGATGCTATTATTGAGATTAATAAAAAATTAACGTTATCAAAATGGATCCCCGATGTTATTATTAGTTTAAACCGAGGTGGATGTGTACCTGGAGTCTATCTCTCTCATCTTATTAATGTACCTCATGAAGTTATAGACATAAAAAAAACAGATAATAGTCAGTACCTAAATGCTATTGAAAAATATAAAAATATTTTAATCATTGATGATATAAATGATACTGGAAGAACTTTGCAATTAGTAAAAAATCTTTTTTCTGATCGTACAGCAATTATTAAATATGCAGTACTGGTGGATAATAAATCAAGTAATTTTGTGGTTGATTTTGCTGCTAAAAATATTGATAAGAAAGTTGATAATTCTTGGATAGTTTTTCCTTGGGAAGAAATGAGATGATGGTAATTGTTTCTAATTAAAGTATTTATGATTAAAAAGACTTTTAATAAAGTTATTTTAAGATTGGTTTTCTTGCAAGTAGTAATAATTACTATTTCTAATTTTCTCGTATCCATACCTCTTGAAATTATTGGAATTAAACTTACATGGTCAGCATTTACTTTTCCTCTAGTTGTTTTGGCTACAGATTTAACAATTAGAATACTTGGGAAATCTGTAGCAAGGAAGACAATTGCAATAACCTATCCATTTGCAATTTTAACTTCAATAGCTATTTTGCTGTATGAAGGTAGTTTGATGTCAGTTTCTTTAAGAATAGGATTTGCTAGTGCAACTGCTTATGCTATAAGCACTCTATTAGATGTGTATGTCTTTCAAATAATTAGGGAAAATTATAAGGCCTGGTGGCTGGCTCCTGGAATTTCGACCGTATTCGCTAACATAATTGATTCATATATATTTTTCTTTACTGCTTTTTTAAATTCTGATGATATTTATATGGCAGAGAATTGGATTGAAATCGCTGGATCCCAAAGTTTAATTAAGATAGTTATAGGGTTAATATTCTTTTTACCAATTTATGGGATAATTTTAAATTATTTAGTCAAAAAATTTAAAATAAAGTAAATTTTTTTTACAATTAGATATATGTTATTTGTAATCTGGGGCTTCTTTATTTTTAATTAGTTTCATATACCTTTGTTCAAAATTTAGTATAATGAAAAAAATATTATTCTTATTATCTCTTATCATTTTTTTAAATGATATACATGCTCAGAAATCATATGTGAAACCTGAATTTGCAAAAAATTGGAGTAATCCAGGAAAACATCCAGATCATATTGTTCTTAATTTTTCAGATGATCCTTCATCTACAGTTAGTGTGACGTGGAGAACAAATAAAGATGTAAAAAGTGGATATGCAGAAATTGCTAAAGCAACACCAGATCCCACATTTATTGCGGAAAGACGTACTTATGATGCTAAAACTGAAGTTTTTGATTTTAGTGATGTTGTTCAGAATGGAACTTTTTCTAATAAAAAAGTTGATTTTGATAATTTATACTCACATTATCATTCTGTGACATTTACAGACTTAAAACCAAATACAGTATATGGCTATAGGGTTGGTGATGGAAAGATATGGAGTGAGTGGATACAGTTCAAAACAGCTAGTAATAAGCCTGATCCTTTTTCATTTTTATATGTAGGTGATGCTCAAAATTATATTCTAGAGTTATGGTCAAGACTTATTAGGGAAGGATATAAGAAAGCTCCTAATGCTAGTTTTATAATTCATGCTGGAGATTTAGTTAATAATGCCCATAGTAATCATGAGTGGCATGAGTGGTATATGGCTGGTGGATGGATTCATAGATCTTTGCCATCATTGTCTATTCCTGGAAATCATGAGTATAGACCACAAGTTCAAAAAGATCTTGATGAAAAAATTAGTAGGTTATCTATTCAATGGAATTATCAATTTACTTTTCCAGATAATGGTGTTAAAGGTTTGGAAGAAACTGTGTATTATATTGATTATCAGGGAGTAAGATTTATTGGATTGAATAGCAATTTAATGATTGAAGAACAGGCCGTATGGTTAGAAGAAGTTTTAAAAAATAATCCTAACAAGTGGACAGTTGCAGTTTATCATCATCCACTATATTCTGCATCCAGGGGAAGAGATAATGTAGAATTAAGATCAAAATGGAAACCAATTTTTGATAAATATAAAGTGGATTTAGCATTACAAGGTCATGATCATGCTTATACTAGAGGAAGGGTTTCTCCCTATGAGGAAAATTTGATTTCTGGTCAAAACACTAACAATTTAACTGGTACTGTTTATGTTGTATCCGTTAGTGGAGGTAAAATGTATCCTTTAAAAGAGGGATGGAATCAATACGATGCTTTAAGAGATAGAGCAGGACAAAACATGCAATTATTTCAGGTTATAACAGTAGATGGCAACAAACTTTCTTACCAGGCATATACTGCTGTTGGCAATCTATATGATTCTTTTGATTTAGTTAAAGATGAAAATGGATTAAATAGTTTTGTAGAGAGAAAACACGAAGCGTATTAATTTTAAAATTATTGATTAAATAATTACAGCTTAGGAATAGAAATTGCACCTCCCATTTTTGTTGTACTAATGCTTGCCGCTTTTGAAGCTATCTCCATGCTTTCTTTTATTTCATTGTTTTTATAATAAGATGATATAAAATATCCAATATATGTATCACCTGCAGCTGTTGTATCAACACTATTAACTTTATTTGCAGGGATTTCTATTACTTTATTATTATAAATGTAAATAGATCCTTTTTTTCCAAGAGTTAATAAAAGTTTTGTGCTAGGATATTTTTTTGATAAATATTTGAGGATCTTAGTTTTATCTTGTTCTCCAGATGAAAGACCGAAACCTTCTGATTCATTAAAAATTAAGGTATCAAGTTTTTGTAATGGATAATTGATAATTTCTTTAGTAAAGGGTGCTGGGTTTAAAAATATTTTCATTCCTATTTCATATCCTCTATTTATGATTTCCTCAATTTTGTTGATTTCATTTTGAAGGACTAAAATATCTCCAGA
>JAYZHG010000112.1:0-2764 GCA_036166735.1 Bacteroidota bacterium
GGTTTAAAATTAGCAAGAACACAACCTCTTGAATTTCTTGTATATGGATTTCCCCATGGATATTTCACATTATCTCTACCTCCTCTTGAAGCATATTCCCATTCTGCTTCAGTTGGTAATCTAAAAGCAGGAAACGGTAATAATCCATCTTCCGCTCTATAAGAATTTAAAAAATTTCCTCTCCATTTTGTAAATTCTTTTGCAGAAGACCACGATACACCAACAACTGGATAATCATCAAATGCTGGATGTGACCAATAATATGCTAATAGAGGATCTCCATAATGGTGTGTGAAATCACTTGACCAAACAGTCGTATCAGGTTTTAAACTTTCAATAGTTAGTCCCTCAGATAATTCATACTCTGGATTATCCTCCAAGTATTGAATAAATTGTCTATACTCATCATTAGTAATTTCGGTATCATCCATATAAAATGCACTAATAGTAACTTGTCGATTAAAATTACTTTGATCCGCTTGAATATTTTCATCTGCCTGTCCCATATAAAACCTACCCGTTGGAACATAAACCATACCATACTGAGATGACATCTCAAAACCTTCTCTATCAGTTGTACCAACTAATTGTCCACGAGGATTTTTTTTACTTGCTCCTCCTCCAAATAAACTACACCCTCCAATTGCTATTACAAGAAGAAAATATAAAAAAGAATGTATGTTGTTTTTATTTTTTACCATATAATAACTGCAAAGTTATGATTTAACTTTAAAATATCGAAATTATTGTTTCGAATGATAAATATTTAGTTTGGTGCTTAGCAAAGATAATAAAAGTTAGATTTAATTACAGAAAATTTTTTTTTATCGAAAAATGAAATTAATATATAAATCTAGGTGTTCGAATAGGCTTCTTAAGTTGTGGTGTAGGTAGGTCATATCTAAATACAATTTCATGTGAAGTTGCCGACTTTGCACTAACATTATTTGTAACATAATCAAAAGCATAGCCAACAAACAACTTATTTTTCTTTAAAAACTTGTACCCCAAAAACATCACAACAGCTTCTTCATAACGATATGAGGTGCCAAAATTAAATTTCTCTTTATAAGTTGCAAGAGCACTTACATCAAATGTGTAAGAAATTAAATCCGTTCTCAATAACAAATATGGTTCAACAAATAAGTCTCTATCAACAGAAATGGTATATTTCCCAAGAAATGTAAGATTTGTAAATTCTTTATTAACTAAATCTTTTAACCCAAAATTAAATGATGGCTGAGATATGTTCTTTAATCCTACACTTAATAATAATTTATCACTAAAATATGAAACCCCAAAGGCTACATCTGGTTTGGATTGTGTTTCTTTACCACCTACATTAAAAGGATCTGAAGAATCAACAAATATTAATGAACCGAAATCAAGAGTAGTACTCTTAAAGGATGGAGATAAACTAAAACTTATAAATGAATTTCCTATTTTTTTCTTAAGACCAAAATAAGGCGAAAAATTAAATGATGATTTTGGTCCCAAATCATCAGCAATAAGATTCAATCCAAAAGAATATACTTTATCTCGACTTTTCATATTAATTGATAATATTTGTGTGTTTGGCGAATTTCCATTATTTCCCATTTCCCAAGTAGATGAATAATTAAGCCATTGATTTCTGTATATAAGAACAACATTATTATTTGTATTTACAGCAGATAAGCTTGTGTTAACAATTGAGGGATTAATCAAGTAAGTACTAAAATATGGATCTTGTTGAGAATAAAGAGTATTAAAAACACTCAAAAAAAGTGTTGTAATAAATATTTTTTTTAATAATGAATTTTTTTTCAAAATTATTTGTTTGATTGTTTAATATATAATTCAATAGCTCTTGTCATCGAAGGAACATCCTTCATGGGAGCCTTAATATCTAATTTTAATTTATTTTCTTTAATTGCTTTAGCCGTATTAGTTCCAAAACCAGCAATTCGAGTATTATTTTGTTCAAAATCAGGAAAATTTTTAACCAAAGAATCTATTCCAGAAGGAGTATAAAACACCAAAATATCATAAAAAACTTTTTTAAGTTTTTTTAAATTCCTTGGCACTGTATTATATATAATGGCTTCTGAATAAACACAGTTTTTATCTTTAAGAAATTGAGATATCGTATCTCTAGTAATATTAGAACAAGGAAACAAATATTTTTCATCAGGAAATTTCTTCATTATTTCTTTCATAGAGGAAATTAATTCTGCAATAGTTCTGGTTCCAATAAAAATCTTTCTTTTTCTAATAACGATATATTTTTGCAAATAGTTTGCAGTTTGTTCTGAAATACAAAAATATTTCATGTCTGTAGGTATGTTAATATTCATCCCTTCAGCAATTCTAAAAAAATGATCAACAGCATTTCGACTAGTAAAAATTATTGCTGTATGATTTAAAATATTAATTTTTTGTTTTCTAAATTCTTTTATTGTAACTGGTTCTATTTGAATAAAAGGAACAAAATCTACTTTTAAATTATATTTTTCTGCTAATCTATGAAATGGTGTGTTATCTTCTTTAGGTTTGGGTTGAGTTACTAAAATTGTTTTTACCTCATTCAATCTTTTCTTGTCATATTTTATCTCGTTCATATATAGGATTTTAAATATTTGCAAATTTAATTAATTAATTATTGAATGAGATAATATTAAGCTCCTATAATAGAAATTATTTGTTTACTCAAATCAAAATAATAATAAACAGAAAGTAAAAATAATATTGGTAAGAAATCAGAAAATAAAATAAAAAAAATAAA